>JBAZQN010000006.1 GCA_041645165.1 Patescibacteria group bacterium
TCGCGGCCTCAAGGTATAATTGCCCTGATTGTGATAAATATGCTTTGCCTAAATCAAAATATTCAACACCAAAAAGCGTGGTCGTGCCTTCACACGCAGCCGGCGTTAATATCGGCGAATCAAATTTAATAAAATTATTCTGGTGCATCCAATCATAGCAAGCGCGAATCAAGGTGTCACGAACTTTTTGAATGGCCCACTGCCTTGGCGACCGCAGCCACAAATGCCGGTTGTCTAATAAAAATTCCGGTCCGTGCTCTTTTTTACTGATCGGGTATTCTTCGTTTGGAATCTGATAAATTTTAAAGTCATTCACCTGCAATTCAAACTCGCCCGGGTGCTTAGGGTGTTCTGTTACCAAACCGGATAATTCAATGGAAGTTTCCAAAGTGACTTTCTGCGCGACATTCCACTTTTCTTCGCTCACGTCTTTTTTGTTCAAAATACACTGAACAAATCCCGTCCCATCCCGCAGCTGCAAAAACATAATCGCGCCGGATGATCGAAAATTATAAACCCAGCCTTGAAGGATTACTTCCTTGTCTTTGTATTTTTTTAGATCTTTAATGAGCATAAATAATTTTTATCAATTAAAACAGCTAAATAAAGTTAAGTTAATTTCTTAACCTGACATTAGCATAAAAGCAATAAACATATTAAATATTATTCCTGCTATATATAAAGAAACTAACAGCCAAAAAATTATTTTCGCTATTATGCTCTTTTTACTCTTTTTAAATACATAACCAAACAGGGAACCAACTATCATTAATAATAAAACAGAAGGGATCAGATAAAATGTTTGGGAATCCTGCAGCACAGTCATCAAAAAGTACGCAGCCGGGATCGTTAATAATGTTAACAGCGTGCTAGTTGAAATTAAAAAATCATTTCTAATATTTAATGGCTGTAAAAAAGAGAATAAAAAGATAATTGGAAACGTAAAAAGAATCATTAATAAGGCTCCTCTATATTGATATTTTAATTTCTTCCAATTATTAAAACCATAAATAAATAGGGCTAAAAATGCCAAATTCATCAAACCTCTAGGAATGGCTCTGCCCAACCAATAAAGAGTCCACTCAGGCCCAGCTATTTTTCTGCACTCTTCTTTCAAAAACTCTGAACCTTGAATTAAATTACAAAATGGAGAATGCTTACCTTGTGATACAGCTGTTTTAATACAATAATTTCTAGAATACATTCCAGAATCAATATTATTAAATTCTCTAAATGCCTCCCAATCCTCTGTATTATAAACATAGCTCCATAAACAACTATCCTTGTGTTCACTTGACTCATTTTTAAAACAAATAGAGCGATCTTTTGCATGAATCGCTAGATCCTCAAGGCATCTATATTTACATGTTGGACCAAACATCCCTTTACATCCCCTAGGGAGTTTATTACAATATTCAGCTTTTTTTGTTCTTAAAGCTAAATCATGAATACAGCTATCTCTGCGTTCTCCTGCTTTTTGGCATAATTCTATGTTTTCTTCTTTTAAAGCAATGTCTTTGTAACATTCATCTTTTTTAATAAACATTGACTCACAATCTTTCAATGACTCATAAGAATTATCCCCATTATTAAAAAAATTTACATCACTAGGAAGCGCGGAAAAAGAAATGCGTGATAGTGAAAATATCACTGTTAAAACAGTAAAACTAATTAAAATAATTTTCTTTTTAGACATAAATTAAAAGTTAAATTTTGATATACATGTTGATACCATAAAACCACGAGACTCACCTGAACGGATATTGTGCCAACCACCTAGTCTACACATAAAATTGTCTTCGCACTTATCTATAGTCAATCGGGAACAGGTCTGTGCTTGATAAAACAGAACGGATATAATTGCGATAATGGCAATTATACAAATCGTGATGATAATTTTGATATGTTTATTTATCATTTACGTATGATTTAATTGTAAATTTAGTTTACGGTGTAATGCGATTAATCATCCTCGGAAACGGAATCGTTTCTCTCACCACGTTATCCGACGGGGCAAGCATGCTGCAATCCTCACTCACGGAGTTATTCTATTGATTAAACGCGGGAATGGAATGGTTTCGCGCACATGAGTTAACCCGCACACCCAAGCCACAATGCGCTCAAGGCCGAAACCGAAGCCAGAATGAGGTACACTACCAAATTTGCGCAAATCAAGATACCACTGAAACGCGTCCATGGGCAAATTATGTTCTTTAATGCGTTTTACTAATTCATCATAATTATCCTCGCGTTGCGAACCGCCGATAATTTCGCCATAGCCCTCTGGGGCAAGTAAATCATTGTTCAGGGCAAATTTGCCGCTTGGGTCGCGCTTCATATAAAACGCCTTGACTTCAGCCGGATAATTTTCCACGAACAATGGTTTGTCGTAAAGTTTGGTTAAAATAGTTTCGTCGTCTGCCCCAAAATCATCCATCTCACCGATGTCACTACCAAGCTCACGCAATTTTTTCACGGCCTCTTGGTGCGTTATGTGATAAAACGGCGACATCACTTTTTTTAATGGCTCAATGTCTCTTTCCAAAATTTTCAACTCTTCCTGATTCTCGGCTAAAACTTTACCAACCATAAAGCTGATTAAATCTTCCTGAATTTTCATATTTTCCTCATGCTCCACAAACGCGGCTTCCGCGTCCATCATCCAAAATTCCGTCAGGTGCCTTCTGGTTTTTGATTTTTCCGCCCTGAACACCGGCCCGAAATCAAACACTCTACCTAATGATGCAATCGCGGCCTCAAGGTATAATTGCCCTGATTGTGATAAATATGCTTTGCCTAAATCAAAATATTCAACACCAAAAAGCGTGGTCGTGCCTTCACACGCAGCCGGCGTTAATATCGGCGAATCAAATTTGACAAAATTATTTTGATGCATCCATTCGTAAGTGGCGCGGATCAACGTATCGCGCACACGCTGGATTGCCCACTGCCGGCTGGAACGGAGCCATAAATGACGGTTATCTAAAAGAAATTCCGGCCCGTGCTCTTTTTTACCAATCGGATATTCTTCGCTTGGGATTTGGTAAATTTTAAAATCAGAAACCTGCAATTCAAACTCGCCCGGGTGTTTCGGGTGTTCTGTTACCAATCCGGATAATTCAATGGAAGTTTCCAAAGTTATTTTCTGCGCGGCATTCCATTTTTCCTCTGCCTTATTGTCACCCTGAGCTTGTCGAAGGGTTTCTTTATTTAATATACACTGGCAAAACCCAGTCCCATCCCGCAACTGCAAAAACATAATTGCGCCAGATGAGCGGAAATTATAAATCCAGCCACGGAGCACAACTTCTCTGTCTTTATAATTTTTCAGGTCTTTGATGAACATGAAAAAATGGCTTGTAATAAATTAGCTTAAACTAGTTTCTTTGGTTGCAATAATATGCCAACAGATGAAGCCAACGCAAGTGTACCCATGATCGGAAACAAAATATTAAAACCAAATTTCTCCAGAATGAATCCCCCCACCGTAATTCCAATCGCATCACTAAAATTAACTAGCAATTTACGGTCCGTATACTCTTCCATTTCTTTGCCTTTATCAAGATGGCTAGCAAAAATAGTATCGTAAGCCGGAGTGCCTAATGCTTCTCCAACACCTAACAAAATCTGTAATAGAATTAAAGCGGAAAAGGTTGAAATAAAAGGAAAACTAAACCAAACGATCGCCCTAACAAGATAGCCACTAACGAGTAGATACTTTTTTTCTTGCACTCGATCTCCATATTTTCTAATAAAAATCATGAAGATTGTGGTAGCAGCCAAGTAAACTGCCCAAGACACACTAATAGAAAAAATATTACTATCAATTTTTTGCGCGAAAAGAACATAAAGAGGACCAAGCAAACCGCTGGCAAAAACAAAGATACTATTAAAAACCAAGAGAGCTTGTAAGGATTTATTCTTCATATTGATGTTTAAAAACTGAAATTATAAACCCAGCCTTTGAGGGTAACTGTTTCGTTTTTATAATTTGATAAATCTTTGATGAACATAAAATTTTATTTGACATTGTGGATAACTTTTTGCTATAATAATTTCATCACGATGAGAGGACTACCAAAGGGTGCCGTCCCGAGGGAATGCCTCTTTTTTATTTGGCTAATTTATGCTTGACTAGTTGGATATTTACGATAAAATAACTAAATTTTCTGATCAATGATGAGTAGTGGATATTTGGCACAACAATTTTTAAGAGTTTATTTTGTTTAATCAAATACTCAAATAAACAATAGAAATCTCCATCTCCAGAAACAATCACGGCTTTTTGATAGTTCGGATATTCAATCATCGTGTGCAATACCAATTCAGCGTCAACATTGCCCTTAATTTTTATCTTTCCATCTTCTTTTATTTCCAAGGTCGGCTTGAAAATACAAATGTAGCCGGCTTTTTGCAATTCAGTATAAAGCGTTTGATTGCCTGGAACATAGCCGATAAATAGATACGCTTTTCCAATCCCATACTTATCGCGCAAAAAAATTCTAAATCTGTGAAAATCCAAAAGCCAACCCTGACTTCTAACCCCAAGATTCAAGTTTTGGCTGTCAATAAACGCAAAGTTGTTCTCTTGTGATTTCATATGTTAAAAAGACAAACAGAAATTGTAAATCCAGTCTTTGAGTGTTGCTTCCCTGCCCGCCATAACTTTAGTGGAGGCGGGTTTATTTTTGTAATTTTTCAGGTCTTTGATGAACATAGTTGATGTAATTTTAGATAATAAAGGATTATAGTTTTATTTTATCAGTTATCAACCTTAGCCTACCAAGAGGATGATAATGGATTCTTTTTTCGGCAATAAATATCCCGCCAAAAATGAGAAGCGCGCCGATGAAAAAATACAAGTTCGGATATTCCCCAAGAAGAGGCATTGCAATTAAAACTGCTACAATAGGATCGATATAAGTAAAAAGTCCCACTTCTTGGGCTTTTATTTTTGACATACCGTAGTAAAACAAAAAATAAGCGACGGCCGATGAAAAGAAAACGCCAAAAATAATGCCGATTAGGCCGTTAATATTTAACTGATGAAAACTCCAATTATTTAACTCCCCAACCGCAAAAGGCAAAAAAGTAAGGCTGCCGAAGAGGAAAGAGATTGTAGTTACTTGGTAAGGATTAACTTTTTTTAATATATCTTTACCAAAAATGGTTTGAAAAATGGTTCCAAAAGTAGCAATGAGAAAAAATATATTACCGCCAATCCTGCCGAAATTCAACACTCCTCCGTTACTTACCACAGGAGATAAAATTACCACTAATACCCCAAAAAGCGCAATCATCATCCCGGACAACACTTTGAATTTTGGTTTTTCGTGTAAAAATATGATGGAAAATAAATAGATAAAGACAGGCCCTGAACAAGCGATTATCGGCACATTAATGCTGGTTGACTTTGGTAATCCTAAAAAGAAAAAACTGATGTTGATGGTCACACCAAAAAAACCAACTAAAAGAATCTCTAGCCACTGCCGCATATTTATCTTCTGCCAATGGTGAATTGCCAGGGGTATGAAGATTAATCCCGCTCCAAAAAACCTGATAAACGCTAAGGTAAAGGGAGGAATATTCTCGAGGGCAAATTTAAAAATCGGCGCAGCAGCGCCCCAGATAATGTTGGTAATAATCAAGGCAGTGATGGGATTCATAAATTATTTTTTCCAAGTTGTATTAATTTGCTTTATATTGTTAATTTTTTCTTTTTTAAAAAATTTAATAAACAAGAACACTATCCCACTGATCACTAAGAATAAAGCTAGCCATCGTTTAAGAAGTTCTCTATAATAAGTCTTCTCTAAAAAAGTGTACTTCTCGCCTATGTTTCCTTCTATGTACTCATAACCTAATTTTTCACAACATGGTTCAATATCTTTTAAATAAACAGTCGCTGTTAAATCGCATTGCTCAAATTTATTAGCAATACTCCTATCATTATATTCAAGCTTCCAACCAGGTGGAACACTAAATGATTTTGAATTAAAACCCTCACCTTTGGCAGAAATATAAAAACCACACTGTTGAGTTGTCTCATTTATAGCGTAACCAGTCGTAGGACCTAAAGCATTAACAGAGCTCGTAAGATATAAACAATTAATAATTATTAATACTAAGCTAGCCAAAACAATTTTCTTTTTAGACATAAAAGTTGTGTAATCTATTTACTTTTCTGTTTATCTTTAAATAATAACAATTTCACTATTAAAAAATACAGTGACATATAAATGGGTAGCGTTAACAAATAATAGTAATTATATTCCCTGATACCAAAGCCATGCCACTTAGATGCCAACCAAGGAAATGGAAAACCATATTTTACTATTTCTTCTTGTGCGTCTGCGACACTGGCATGTTCTATGCTCCATAAATCATCCGATTCAGAACTATTTTTATCATAATAATCACGGTTACTGTAATCCTTAAAATAAATAGTAACAAAAAATAATTTTATAGTTACATCTCTTAAACATCGGGGATTAGAGTCGACATTGACATAATTATGACCATAAACATTAAAACAATGGTCATAAAAAAATATTATTTTATAGCTTAAATTTATGCAGATTAGAATAATAAATAAAATAATTTTCTTTTTAGACATAAAATTGTTCTCTATTATGATGATAAAATTAGTATCTAGAACTATTTGAAGTGGTAATAAGTCGGCTCAATTCCCTCCATTTGAGCCGATAACTAAATCCCTAATCGGCTCATTCGCGCCGTGTTTGAGCCGAAAGATCCCGCGGTTTGAGCTGTTTCTTTATTAGTATCTGCTGACTAGGCTCACCCTAACCCATTATCATTTCTTCTGCGCCTTTTGAGGATGAAATATGCGCTTCATCCACTCAATCATGCCTAGAAGGTCAGAATTACTCATGTTTTTAATAAACATGCATTAACTAAGTTTTTTAATAAACCTGATTGCTTTATTAATTTTATAGATTTCTTTAACCACGCAATAGGGTAAAATCACTAAAATGATAAATAGCATTATGAACAAAATCAAAATAACTGGGAATAAATCTTTATCAATGAATTGAAAAAAATCTTTACTAAAAACATCTTTACTAAAAAAGGATATAATCATTATCATTATAAAAAGATATACAGATACTAAAAATAGTCTACCAAACTTTTGTCGTGTTAATTCAACAATATTTTTATCTAATATTATCAAATTGTATAAAAAGTTATTTTGTTTCGCTAAACATCCTTTATGATAAAATAATACAGTATGCAATAAGGAAGCCGCACCTAAATAATCCCGCTCAGCAATAATCAAATCGTCCCTGGAATATATTTCTTTTTTGCATTGATAACATTTCATATTTTATTTCATTAAAGTATCAAAAATCTTTAAATTTAATCTTTTCCTTTCTTGTGTGGATGAAATATGCGCTTCATCCACTCAATCATGCCTATAAAGACGCAGGAAATGAAGAGGATAAGCAGCCAGTCATGCGGTAAGAGAGGTACGGTGCCAAAGAGGTGCTGTAGCGCGGGGATGTAGATTACGGCGACTTGGAGCAATAATCCCGTGACGGCAGCAAGGATGAGCATGGGATTCCGCATAAATGGGATCCGCCAAATCGGCTCCTGCAGGGAGCGCAATGAAAATACATAAACCGTGGCAGTGACCGAGAGCGTCGTGAATGCTATGGTCCGCGCAAGTTCCAGGGAATGGAACATATTCCAATAGAAGATGAAAAGGAGAAGACTTAATATGGCAGAACAGGTGCTAATCGCGCCGATCAACCAGCGATGCTCGTGCATAAGAATAGATTCCCCTCTTACCCGCGGCTTTTCGCGCATGAGGGCGCGGTTGGCCGGCTCCTGGGTAAGCGCGAGCGCGGGAAACGTGTCAGTGACAATATTGACCCATAAAATTTGAGCAGGAAGATAGGGAAGGGGCCACCCCATCAGAAGCGCAAAAGTAATCGCAATGGTTTCCGTAAAGCTGTTAGAAAGCATATAAAGCGCCACGGTGCGGATATTATGGTAGATAAGCCTGCCCTCGCGTATGGCGCTCGTCATAGTGCGGATATGATTATCGAGAAGCACTATGTCCGACGACTCCTTTGCCACATCAGTGCCGCTCCCCAAGGCAACGCCGATGTCAGCCGCTTTCAAGGCGGGAGCGTCATTCACCCCGTCCCCTGTCATCGCAACCACCGCGCCTCTCGCTTTCCATGCCGCGATAATGCGGAGCTTGTCTTCAGGCGTTGCGCGGGAAAATACCGCAATATTATTTATCTTTTCCGCGAGCGCATTGAGCGAGAGTTCCTTGAGTTCGCTTCCATCCATTACCCTTCTTGCGCCCTTTAATAACCCAAGCGTTCGCCCGATGGAAGTGGCGGTAAGGCGATGATCGCCGGTTATCATGACCGTGCGGATGCCTGCTTTTTCCGCTTCCGCAATGGTTTCCACCGCACCCTCGCGCAGAGGATCTTGGATGCCGATAAAGCCAAGAAATATCAAATCATGAAGAGGATTAACCATCTTTTTCAGCTCCCGTGCGTCTCTGCGTGCCTCCCTTTTCGTAATGCAGAGCACCCGCAATCCTTGTCCGCTCATGCGTTCCACTTTTTTATTCAGCGCATCTATCCCCTCACGGCTTAAAGGCACCACTCGGCCAGATTCGTCTTCTACATACTTGATAAAAGGGAGAAGGATTTCTGGCGCGCCTTTTACATAGAGCACGTCCTTTACGCTTCCCTCTGCCGCGGATGCGCGATGGAGCGTGCACATATATTTATCCTTTGAATTAAACGGCTGTTCAGCGCGGCGAGGATAGAGGTTCCGTAATGCGGCGACATCTATCCCATGGTCGAGAGCGGCGCGCATGAGCGCCCTGTCAGTGGTATTACCCGTGGCCACAGGGCCCGAAACAGCTCCCCCCATCTCATACGGCGCGGCATCATTGCATACCACCATGGCAGTGACAAGCTCCTCTAACCCAGCATGTAAATCGTTTAACGCACGTTCGCGCAGTATATTGTAGGAACGAAGGTATGTGTCCATCCGCACTACTTGCATCTCCCCCACGGTGAGCGTGCCTGTTTTATCGGCACAGATGACGGATGTCGCACCGAGCGTTTCTGCGGCATGGAGCTTTTTTACGAGCCCTTTCTGCGTTAAAATTCTCTGCATGCCGATCGCAAGCACCACGGTAACAGCAATGGTAAGCCCTTCTGGAATCGCCGATACCGCAACTGCAATCGCGGTCGCAAACATATCTGCAATCCCCTCTCCTTGAAAAATGCCGAATCCGAAAATTAATAGAACCACGACAATAATCGCAAACGCGAGCTCGCGTCCGAATCGGTTTAATTGCTTCTGGAGCGGCGTGCGCTCTTCCGGCGTTCGCGCAAGAAGCAGGGCAATATGCCCTACCTGCGTATGCGCACCCGTGGCCACCACGAGCCCGCTTCCCCGTCCCGCAGTCACGACCGTACCAAACCAAAGCATGTTGATCTGTTCCGCAAGCACGCGTGCGGTATGAAGGGTGCGGACATCCTTTTTCGCGGGGTGCGATTCCCCCGTGAGCATGCTCTCATTGGCCTCCAGGGCATGCTCCGATAATAGGCGAATATCCGCGGGCACGCGGTCACCCGCCTGTACGGAAACGATATCGCCGGGCACCAGTTCCTCCTGCGGCACTTCCACGAGCGCGCCATCTCGTAGAACCCGCGCTTTGGTGACGATGACCTTCTGTAGCGCGGCAAGCGCATGCTGCGCACGGCGCTCTTGGAACGCGCCCACCGCTACATTTATGAATACCGCACCCAAAATAACCTGCGCATCGACTACATCTCCCAGCATGAAACTCGCCACAGACGCCGCGATCAGTATGACGACTAAAACATTGGCAAACTGGCGGAGCAGAATGAGCAAAAAGAAGTTACGATTCTCACGATGCGGCAACACATTATTACCCCACTGCGTGCGGCGCTCGAGCGTCTCTCTCGTGGTAAGCCCTTGCGGGGTTGCGTGCAATTCCTGGAGGATCTCCTTGCCTGAACGCAATGAAAATGACCCCCCCGGAGATTGCCCTCCGAGCGGCTCTGCTTCCTTTTTTTGTCCCAGGTTAGTCATTTCCTTAATATTGTACGATGAATAGGCATATATGGCAAAAACAGCTCTCCATTCCTTTCTCTTGCTATATTCTGTATAATACTGTTATCCACTCAGTTATAGATAAACCCTTTTAAATATATAACCAGACGCGAGTTGCCGCGTTTCGCCGCGAGGACTGTTTGAGTCCCGCGAAGCGGGACGAGTTCCGCAGCAAGAAAGGCGGCAACCGCGGCGGAATAGAACCATATTTCTAAAGGTTCATCTCTATAAAACCATTCCATTTGAATATTAACAAATAACTTTATACCCTATGCCCCCCACTCCAGCCCAACCAGAGGAACAAAAAGGCACCTTGCGCCCTTGGCTTTCTATCCTCGTAGTGCTCATTTTTGCCATAATTGCATGGGCCTATATCGCCCAAAAGGCCAAAACTAACGTACAAGAGGAAGGTGTATCGACCGTAAACCAGCCTCCTCTCCCACCCACGCTCACGCTTCCCCAAGAGCCGCCAACGCTCACAGGCGCGATGACTTTTATCCAAGGCGCTAACCTCACCGTGATGGTCCTTAAGGAAAATAATCCTACGCTTGAGATTGATAAAGCGCTTATCGTCTCGGTAAGCGCTGATACCAAGATTGCGGATAAGGGCGGCAAGGCGCTGGCCTCTGACGCGCTGAAGGTGGGCGATACCATCGCCGTGTATAGCCAATTGCCTCTCACGGACGAGAGCTCAGTAGTACCCGCGGATATTATCGTAATCAATCCTTAAATCTAAATCCCATTCTCCACATTTTACACAAACCCCCTTCCTGAAGAAGGGGGTTTATTCATGCATAAATTTAATTTCAGTACCTTAGGCGCCGTAAAAAAATAACATATCCCGCCATCTACGCCGTACGTCAACAAAATAAGGACAAATCTATGGGACAAGTGAAATGTTATTTTTTTAAGCGCCCTTAGGGTATGGCCAATGATTTTGCGAAAGAATCAGACAATGTAAATATCTCATCTTCTCCTGCGGCGCGGATCCACCACACATTTTGTTGCTTTACCAATGTGACTTCTCCCGAATCTGCTTCCAAAGAACCTTTGAATGAAATTATTATCCCTTTTGCTTCCTTTTGCGCAAAAGTGGCTTTATCCTTTTCCGTGTCTATAAATCCTGTGGCTTTCAAGGGATGCAAAGCGGCTATTAATGTCTCCATCTCTGCATTGCCTGCGGCCACAGTGGCGGCCCCTGCGCTCACCTCCCACGTGTCTCCATCCTTGTGATAGGTTTTTATGGTTGCCCCTTGCATGCGGTAGGTGATCGTGTCAAGCGCGGCGGGGTCAATATTCACAATCGTTTTATTCCTCCAAGAATCAATAAGCAACGGGAATACAAGAGACAGATTGGCATTGGCCAGATAGACCTCATCTTTGCCCTCAATCTTCACATAAGACGAGCTGTAGGTAGGGCCGCTTTTGCCTACCCTGAATGCGATACGCGTATCCTCCACGCGCAGGGAAATCAACAGCCCTTCATCACCAACTCCTAATCTTTCAAAATTCTCGGGGTTGCGAGATATGGGGCCTTCATAGGCACTGGTGCGCAAAGTATCCAAGGCTTTTTGCACCAGCTCCGCATCTGCGCGTTTCCCATCTACGCGCCACGCACCGTCCTGTCGCGCTAAGGCAATAACGCTTTCATCTTTCTTAATCTCTATCTCCCCAACCTGCGAAGGGTCCATATTCTGAAGCGCTTTACTCATATTATTGGCGTTTCCACTCTTCTCCCCTCTTCCTTTCCGCCACCTCACTCCTCCTATTATCGCCGCAAGCACCACTACGATAAGCGCAAGAATTAACAATACTTTTTTGCTCATAAAATGAAAGCGTAGAATAATGCAGTAGAACTAATATCCGAAACGAAGGTTAGTCAATTTTAGTGCGAGGACTGTCCGAGGGAGTCCCGATGAGCTATGGATGATTAGTATTGGAGGCGAAACGGGACGATGCCATAAGGCACCCGAGTTCCGCAGAAGAAAATTGGGCTAACCTGAGTGGGGATGGCGGATCCGCCTGCCTTAAAACTATCAACACATTCTATTTAGATCATTGCTGATTTCTTCTTTCGAATAAATAGCCTTACCCCTGCGGCGAGCGCAACCAATATTGGCACACCGATAAGATTAAACAACCTCACCCTCTGCCGCAGAGTGTCGCTCGGGAACCCGAGGGGGCTCGGGATGCGCGTCTTGGACCGCACGCTGATAAGCGCTTCATCCTGCGTCAGCCAATCAACGGTATTCAACGCAAAGGTCAAATTGGGGCTTCCTTCCTGCATGAACTGATCACTCGCCATTTTCGCGCTCCCCACCAACACCAACCTCCCGCTCTTCTTGAGGGTTTGCCCTGCGGAAGAGTGCACCACCATGGACACTGCAGCAATATTCTTTCCGAGCTCATCCTTATTTGCCTTTAAGGGAGCTTGAGGGTCAATATTCACAGGCAGGGACTTCGCAAATCCGCCGTCAGTGGTGGTGAGAAGTTCCTGTATTTCATTACCCTCGCCTTTATCGGTCCGCTCGACTAACGACGCCCATGGTAACATTACCGAAGTGAGATCTCCTGCAATGGGGTTCGCCGTAACCACATGCGCGCGCACCCAATAGGGATATGGCAGGATCAGGGAAAGGAACCCGCTCTGGATGGTCACATTCTCATACGAACGCACATCGGCAAGGATCCGGGGGGCGACACGGGCGCCGAATGGAGCAAAGAGATCCCCGTTTGAATCAACATACTCCTGCGCGGTAAATGTCTGTGCATCCACGTTCGCCCTATCAATAAATGCCAGCATACTTCCTCCTTGCTCAATGTAATTCCGGATGGCCTGCACTGCGCTGTCGCCAAGATCTTGAGTTGGCCCTAAGAGGATCGCTGCATCGGTTTCCTGGGCGATAACCGGCGTGGACGTGCTCATATCTGTATCAGTAACCGCGTCTAATCGGCTCAGCGCCTGGCGGAATGCGCCCGCAGGCTCCTCCCCGAAACCAGTTAGAAAGGTGACATTAGCTTTCTTGGGATCGGTAAGCGATTTAATGGACCTCAAAAGCCGGTATTCCAAATCATCGCTCCGATCGATAAAGGGGATCACTTCTTTCCCGTCTGTATACAAAGTAGCGAGGCCAAACATACCCTTTTGGGCTTGAAATACATCCTTTTCGAGCACATTGAACTGCATCTCGGTGATGCCTAACGCCCTCGCCTCCTCTATCGCATCCGACCCTTCCTCCACGTTTTTATATTCCACCACGACATTCCCTCTCCCCTGTGATTGAAAATCTGACAGTAAATCTTGCACATCGCGTTTTACCAACGCGATCTGGGAAGGCAACTCTTTGGTGGAAAAAAGCTTAATGGTCACGAGATCCGGCAGTGCGCGCACAATAGTTTTCGTGGCAGGAGACAATGTATAGACGCGATTCTGGGTAAAATCAATGCGCCCCCGAAGGTATGCGCCCGCAAGGTTGAGCCCAAGGGTAAGTACTATAATAAGCATCGATCCATAAAAATACCGGCGTCGCTGAGGCGCATGGGGCGACAAACGTTCACGCATGAGGAGCCACCCCGCGATGCCAAAAGCCGCACCGCTCACGGTTATGAAATATACAAAATCCCGTATGTCCAACACGCCCCTCGTTATATTGTAATAATGGGCGCTGATCGAGAGATGTTCTGCCACCACGCGTACTGATGCAGGGAGGCCGACGGTGACGACCTCTGCCCCTGCGATCGTGAACACGAAACTCACCCCCGCGCTGATAAGGAACGAAGTCACTTGGTGGCGCACTCCTGCGGAGGCCGCAAGGCTAATGCATGAAAACACAAACGCCAAAAACATGGCGCCGAGATATTGCGCCGCCACAATGCCGAAATCAAAACTGCCAAACCCTCGCAGGGTTAAAACCACCGGCAACGTGAGGATAAACGTGATGAGGAAAAACGACCATACGGAAAGCAGTTTCCCTGCCAAATACACCCATGGATTCACCGGCTGCGCGAGCGCCGTTTCAAGCGTCCCTGATTTTCTCTCTTCCGCAATAAGCCGCATGCTCACCGCAGGGACTAAGAAAAGCAGGAGCCAGGGAAAAAGCTCAAACATCGGCCGCAAGGTGGCGATGGGATTAACGGCAAGTGAACGAAAATAAAAAAATGAATTGAATACGAGGGCAACGATAAGCAGGAGGTAACCGCCGGGATGGTCAAACCACGCGCGGAGTTCTCGTTGTACGATGGCAATGATTTGTCGAACCGCTATCATACAAAAATAATTACTAGATCTATTATCGTTTATAATTCTCAATTTTCAAATCTCAATTTTCAAATAATTTTTAATGAATCAATGATGCAATGTTTGAAAATTGAATCATTGCGATATTGATTGTCCCGCCGCAACGGGATCCCGCGTCCGCGGGAAAAATTGGAAATTGAATATTGAAAATTCTAACTCTCTATGGTAAGCTCCCGAAATACCTCCTCAAGGCTTTTTTCTTCTTCGTATAATTCCGCAATGACCCAGCGGTGTTCAACCGCACATTGAAATACCGCTGTCCGTATATCAACGTCACGCGGGGTGAGGAGCTCAAAACGCTTAAATTTATTTTTTTGATTCCCCTCGAACGCTTCCACGCGCGCGACGCCTCCGAGTTTCTCTAATGTTTCCCGAATCCCGCTCCCCTGTGCTTCCACGACCGTCCGCTTTTCACCGCTTGCGCGGTGTTCTAGTTCATCCACGGTGCCGTCAGCGACAATGCGGCCTTCCCGAATCACTATCACCCGTGAACAGGTCATCGCAACTTCAGTAAGGACATGCGTGGAAAGAAGCACTGTTTTTTCCCGTCCCAAGCGTTTTATCAATTCCCTTATTTCATGCCGCTGATTCGGGTCCAACCCTTCGGTGGGTTCGTCAAAAATAAGGATATCCGGATCTCCCACGATCGCCTGCGCCAAGCCCACCCGCTGGCGAAAACCTTTTGAGAGCTCGGCAATGGGGCGGCGCCATACCTTTTCAAGGCCGGCAAGCCCAATCGCGCGTTCAACTGCACTCTTTTTGTCCGCTCCCCACATCCCATGGAGCGCTGCGGTATAGTTAAGCGCCTGCGTCACGAGCAAGTCTTCATGCAAAGGATTATTTTCAGGCAGATATCCTAAACGTTTCTTCAAAGAAAGAGGATCCTCCAATGCATTTTGGCCGTCAAAATTTATTTCACCCTTATCAGGCTCCAAGACCCCCGCGATTATCCTCATCGTGGTCGTCTTGCCGGCGCCGTTGGGACCCAAAAATCCTATCACTTCGCCCTTTGAAATGGAAAAAGTGAGCTCATCAACCGCTTTCACCTTGCCAAATGATTTGGATATTTTATCTAACGTGAGCATACCCCGTATATCAACATCCAACGCCAAACGCGGCTGGCATTGGAGAAAACCATAATATGAATGCGATCTTAGAGTATTGTATCATAACAAGATTGGAAGATAACGTTTGGCGATCGGTGAGGGAGGCTATGTAAAAATCTACCATACGTTCAATCCGCATCCAGTCGTACCTCATCTATTATTTTCTGCACAAAGGTTCCCGCCTCCCTCTTGGATGTTGTATTGCGGGGCATAACGCCTTATCATAGAAAACACAGCGCGGCTTTCGGCTGTGTTTCCCATCGTATTAATCTTTTACTTCAGCAATGGATCAATGATATTCTTGAAATTCTCAAAAGGCACCGCGCCAGAAACGGGAATTTTTGTATCGCCTTTCACTACCACGTTATAGGGAGTGCCTGCACCGCCTGCGAGCACTGCGCCCTGCGCCTGGTCCTGCACCTTTTGCGTGTATTTTCCTGATTCAAGGCATGCAGTAAATGCTTCCTTATCCAAACCCATCTCTTGCGCGTACTCCGGCAATTTTGCCAAATCAAGCCCGTTATTAGCTGGCGTCACTTCGTAAATTTTATCAAGCAACTTCCAAAAACCGTCATTGCCGCCCAGTTCGCCTGCGCACTCGGTTGCTTCCGCTTCCTTGGTCGCCTTGGAATGCAGGTTCACCAGAGGAAAGTGCCGATACACCCAATTCACTTTTCCATCATACTCTGCTATCACTTGCTTCAGGGTAGGGTGGAGCCGTTTGCAGAACGGGCATTCCAAATCTGAATATTCTACAATGGTTACGGGAGCATCTTTCTCCCCTCTCGTCCAGTCAGTGTCAGTCACTGCGGGAAGTCCTTCAGCGCCCGCTCTTGGGGCTGGTTCTCCCGCTTGGGGCGTGGGATTGACTTGCGCGGTAGGCGCCGCTTTTTTATCTCCATTTTTATCATCTCCGCTATCGCCTTTCAGCATTATCCCTAAGAGAATAAAAAACCCCACGACGAAAAAAAACACCAACGCGCTCCCCATTCCGAGGAAAAATGTAGTTTTCGGCTTCATGTGCGAAAACCAAGAATTGTT
The DNA here is from genome assembly GCA_041645165.1 of Patescibacteria group bacterium. Classification (NCBI taxonomy): domain Bacteria; species Patescibacteria group bacterium. The sequence continues at coordinate 16,576 of JBAZQN010000006.1, forward strand.
GGATTCGTGTTCACTATGAGTGTGTTCTGCCATAGACGAGCATGGTTAATATAATTTAAGTAAAAGAGAATTTCTGCGCCTATTACTCACGCAGAAGGAATATTGAAAATTATTTGGTAATCTACAGTATACAACAGAAAATCCCACATGTCCAAAAACGCAACTCCATTCCTATTTCCTAAAACTAGGATAGCTCCGCATTAATTTTTGCAAACGCTTTTTATAATCACGAAATTTGTTATCAAGTTCAATTTCATCCTCCCCGCTCAACCCTACCTCCCGATATGTCCTGTAATCTTCTTCTATCTTTAAAAACAAATCAACAGTCTCTTTCAAATATTTCTCTATTTCTATAAGCTCAATCAGCTTTCCCTCCATCAGATTAATACGCAGAATCAGATCCTGCATCATAGTCCTCAAATGGCCCTCTAACTCTTTTCGAGAGCAATCACCTCCTTCAGGCCTCTTTTCTCCATTCATAAATTATTGCCCTAAAGACCGCACCGCCTGTAGTATAGCACCTCTGTCAATTTCCTCAAAACCCAATAATTCCGCGGGCGTGCCGCTCTTCGGAGTTTTGCGCACTGCGAGTGATTTAAACGCGGCGCCAGTGCCCGCGATTGCTTCTGCCACCGCCTCTCCCAATCCCCCTTCCGGCACATGGTCTTCCACGGTAATAATCTTGCCTGTCTCTTGAGCCGCCCTTACGAGCGCCGCGCGATCGATGGGTTTTAGAGAATAACAATCTATGATTCTCAATTCAATTCCTTCTTGCGCCAAAGTATCTGCCGCGGCAAGCGCTTCAAAAAGGGTAATGCCGGCGGCAACGATAGTGCAGACGTCTCGCGCGCTTGACCTTAACGTCTTACTGCCGCCGATCGGAAACTGTTCCTCCGGACCATAAATGACAGGCGTTGCTCCGCGTGTCGTGCGGAGGTAAACAATGCCATTATAACGCACAGCTTCATGAACTAGTCTTTCCGTAGCAGGGGCATCTGACGGATAAAGCACCACTGCATCCTGCACCGCCCTAAACATGGCAATGTCCTCGAGCCCCATCTGGCTGGGGCCGTCTTCGCCGATAGACACGCCTGCATGCGAACCCACAAACTTCACATTCGCTTTGCTGTACGATGCCATCCTGATCTGGTCAAAGGCGCGGGTAAAGAACGCCGCAAAAGTGCTGCAAAACGGGATCATACCTCGCTTCGCAAGCCCTACGGCGACACCCACCATATTCTGCTCCGCGATAAACATTTCCACAAACTGCTGGGGGGTGCCCTTCTTCACCAATTCTGCAAAGGTGGAATTTTTCACTTCAGCGTCCACCGCCACCACCCGCGGATCCTCACGCGCCAGTTTCTCCAACGCTTCCCCATACGCTTTCCGCGTCGCGATCAAGTCTCCCTTCTTGTACTCGGTATTAGGTATTACGTATTTCGTATTATGCACTTGATCGCTCGCCCCCTGATACCTACTACCTGATACCTGATACGAAACGTCTGGCATTGCAACTGTCCCTCTTAATCGAGTATCAATTTCTCTCAACTCCCCTAATGCTTTTTCATATTCTTCAACAGAGAGCGCTTTGCCATGCCACCCTTCCTTATTCTCCATGCACGACACACCCTTCCCCTTTAGGGTCTTTGCGATAATCATGGTTGGTTTATCTTGTGTACCCTTAGCCTTGCGATAGGCAGAGAGTATCTCATCAGTATTATGGCCATCCACTATAATCGTTTCCCAGCCAAATGCGGCGACCCTTCGGGCATACGCGTCCACATCGTGGCCCGCCATAGTCTCTCCGCTCTGCCCCAAACGGTTCACGTCTATAATACCGACTAAATTATCCAGTTTTTCATGCCCCGCCCACATGATTGCCTCCCACACCGAACCTTCTGCCATTTCGCTGTCTCCGAGAAGCACATACACGCGTGAAACACACCCCTCCTCACTCCGTTCGGTACCCCTCTCAAGAGGGGAATTACCCGAAGTCCCCTCCTGCGGAGGGGTGTCCCGCCATTGAGGGACGGGGTGGGTAAACCGCTTCAATGCGAGCGCCATGCCTGCACCTACTGACAGCCCCTGTCCGAGCGAACCAGTCGCCACTTCCGTATAGCGAAACGTCGGCATAGGATGCCCTTCCAGGGGTGAATTAAATTTTCGCAATGATAAAAGCTCATCTTCGTTTACCGCTCCCGCAGCCGCATAGAGCGCATACAACAAGGGAGCAGCATGCCCTTTAGAAAAAATCACTCGGTCATTCAAAGGATATTCCGGATGGTCAAGGTCAAAACGCAAAATGCCGCCAAAGAAAAGTACTGTCATGAGATCGGTCGCGGAGAGCGAAGAGCTCGGATGACCAGACCCTGCCGCGGTCGTCGCGCGAAGGATAAAATAGCGCACCAGCTGCGCGAGATTTTCAAGAGTTTCTTTCGTGGTTTGCATATTTTTTATTGAGTACTTATTTAACCAAATCCAAACCTATTTTAAACGGTACTGATAACGTGCCTTGCTCCCCGATAGCCCAAATGCTCGAACGATGCGGACAAAGAAAGGCGCTCTGAAGTTGAATGTTAAAAATTTCCAAAAATCATTATACACCGTGAGCTTTTATTTTGGTCGAACTTTTTATGAACGTTAAAATCACCCAAGAGTTTCTTTAATTTCCATCTCTTCCCTAATAAACTCTTAACTTCCTTCACCGTGAGATATTGCTGCGTCTCAGTGTCTTGGATTACACGCCTCTCTCCAGTCTTTTTATTAGTAATTGTGTAAACGTAACTTGATTCACGAATCCTATTTTGATTAATAATCCAATCTCTGGTCACCGTTAACTGGTATTGCTTATTATTTACTGGAGCATAGGTCTTGTGAAATTCTCTCATCGTTATATAACGATAGAAATTCGCTTCTTCTAATATGATTACTTGTTTTATGTGGCTTTTTAACCAATGAAAAAAATGTTTGCGCCCCTTTGCGTTCAGAATGTAAGGAAATGTGGACCACATACAAATCGCTGCATCATAATTTTTTTGAAGCGCTATGGTCTCAAAAGTTCCCTGTGCGGTCTTTAATTGGATATACCCTTTTTTCGCTTGAAGCAGCGCATTCTTCGACTGGTCAAATATAGTTACATCGTACCCTTGAGAAGCAAGGATCTTAGAATGCATGCCCACCCCGCCACCGAGATCGATAATGGTCTTAACCTTTCCCCCAAAAGTTCCCACAACTCCTAAAATAAATTCCGTCTCGTCTTTCTCTGCTCCTTTCCGTTCCTCTAAACTTTCACGAAAAAGTGGGTAAAGGTTGGTAAGTCTTTCGTACATCAACGTTTTCATACTGACCTTTTTTTACTTAAAACTTGGACTATCTCTTTATGATTCAATGAATTGGCCGCGACATAACTGGGCTGATATAGATCAACTCTTTGACCCTTAAAATTGGTCACTTTCCCTCCCGCCTCTCGGACAATAAGGCTTCCGGCAGCCCAATCCCATGGTTTATCTACACGATCAATACATCCATCAATTCTTCCCAACGCGAGATAAGCGAGTACCGTACATGCTGAATTAAAAATTCTCACCTCTCTCGTTTTGCCAACAAACCGATAGAGGATGCCGACATCTGCCCTATTAAAGTATGTTTCAGACGCAAGTATCGAATCTTTCAAGAGCCTGCGAGAAACTGAAAGTCTCCTTTTGCCCGCATAGGCACCGTGACCTTTGACCGCACTTAAGAGGAGATTTTCGCTAGGGAGATAGAGTACGCCGAGTATAATCTCGCCATTCATCTCTAACCCTATGGAAACGGAAAAAAGAGGGATTCCTCGTGCATAATTCGGGGTACCGTCAAGTGGGTCAATAATCCATTTATAGCCTCTTGTTAGAGAATATGCGGATGAAGACTCCTCCGCGAGGACAGTAAAATCTGGGGTCTCCTTTTTTAGATGCTCAAGGATAATTTTTTCACTTTTTATGTCTGCTTCCGTCACCCACGTTTCATCGTTTTTTCTATGAACCTGGATGGCGTCGTTTCGAAATTGTTTCATGAGGTAGTGACCAGCTTTCTCTGCTGCTGTCGAGGCTATCTTTAAACAAAAACCTAAATTCCCTTTACTATTCATATCTATCCCAAAATACCTTTAATGGCATGTAACACCCTGTTATTCGATTCCTGATCCAAAACAGTGATGCGCACAAAATGATTATGGAATTGCTTACTCATTGAATCGCAGTTCCTGATATACACACCCTTATCTTTAAGCTTCTCGATTAACAGAGAGGCGGATATCTTTTTAAGCTGGCAAAGAATAAAATTGGTGACTGATGGAAAAGTCACTAATCCCGGGAGCTTGGCTAACTCTCTAAACAATAATTTTTCAAGTTTATGTGTTTTTTCTATTTTTTTGGCATAATATTTCCAATTTGAAATAGCAGCTATTGCCGCCATCTGACCTGGCAGGCTAACCGACCACGGTGGAATACGCAAAATAAGGCTTTTTGTGATACTTGCATTTGCGATAAGATACCCCACACGCAATCCCGAGAGAGCATAAATCTTTGACATAGATTTCAATATGCACAGATTAGGATGCTGATCCACTAAAGTCTCACATGATTCATGATGTCCTACATATTCGATATATGTTTCATCAACTATAATCATAGTATTTTTGGGAACAGCGGCAATAAACTCTTGCACTTGTGCACGAGTCATATAGGTACCTGCCGGGCTATTAGGATTTACTATAACAACTACCTTCGGTTTGTGCTGAATAACATCTTTGATTAGCTGGCTAAGGGAAACTTGAAAATTATTTTCTGGTTTTAAAGCATGAGAAACGATTTTACAACCTACTACCTTCTCCATTACGTGCAGGTACTCTCCATACATGGGATCAATAATCATGGCGAGATCCTTTTGCGTAAAAAGAATTTCTAAGAGCAAAAAAATTAATTGGGACGAACCTGTTCCGCATGAGATTAACCTTTCGGGGACCTCTCTAGTTTGTGATATGGTTTTTATGAGAGATTGCGGTCGCGCGGGCGGACTTGTATGAATAATGTGCTCTAGATGCTTTCTAAGCACCTGACTAACTGCGGGGGCAGGCGGATACCATGCATCAAGAACATCAGCGGGTATTATAGTATGACCAAGCTCAGAAATTCGACTAAAATCATACTTAAACTTTTCCCAAAAGCTTCCGCCATGAAATGCCGCGACATCAATTTGCCCTTTTCTCATTTTGCCGGTATTACTCATAAACTCTCAGCATAACAGCAGACAAAACGTCTTATGATTTAGTAGCGCACCATCTGCGCGAGATTTTCAAGAGTTTCTTTCGATGCTTGCATACAATATTATGGTGCAGTATTCTAAAGATAGTCCGAACCGCTTTCGCCGCCTGCGGCGGCGAGGAAGTCCCCCCGCGAAAATTCGGAATGGCGGCGGAGCCGCACCGCTGACAATTTCAAGTTTTTCTTTGGCGGTATTTAATTATAACACATTCAGAATTTTTTGAATTTCAGGCCCATAAAAAATTCGTAGAAAGGTCCTGCTACCATTCCAACACCAAATGCCCATAATAATTCTTCAATCGGAATACCTGAAATAAAAATATGGCTTAGGTTTGGAAGTAGCCACCATTTGTGTATAACCCCCGGAAACAATGCAAGAAAAATTAGATAACCGAATAAAGTTAAGAGGCCCACCAACAGGCCACTTGCAAGCGCGTCAAAAAATAGGTCTCGTCTAAAATAAATCATAAAAGCACTTAAAATTCCAAAACTGACTAGGGCCGCATAAATCGAGTTAATCCCGAAATATACTGGAAGACCAAAAACTAAAAAGAAAAGTGCAAAGAAAGGAATGAGAAACCAAGTCCAATGATGTCTTCTATCTCTTCTTTTGCAAAAATGCTTACCAAAAACTTCCTCGTAAATCACATTAGCTATGCCACCGAGAAAAAAACCATACAGAAAATCTTCAATACCTCCTAGTCGCCAATTTTTTAAAAAAGAAGAGTGTATATATTCTGGTCTCCAGTAATCTGCCAAAAACCATGGAGCCCATAAAATAGCAAGAATCCCGACACAGAAACTAGCAACTAAAATTTCTTTCCTACAATCCTTACGATGAATGAAAAAATATAACCAAAGTGGTAATGCTACAAGGTTTCCCAAAAGATATGCGTATTGAAAGTCATTAAACATGCATGATTAAAAAATTTTCTTCCCCCAAAATGCGAAATCGTGAATTCGTTTTTACCCCCAAAATTGAATACAAATTAGTCGCCGAGCGAAGCGAGGCGAGCCTTTCAAACTTGCAATTTCCTACGTGGTGCGCCCAGCAGGGATCGAACCTGCGACCGTTGGCTTAAAAGGCCACTGCTCTACCAACTGAGCTATGGGCGCGAAGTATATCCAAACTATACGAGATTATTGCATAATAATCAACTGCAACGGCATTAAAAGGTGGACTCCCTGTGGAAAGAAGGTTAATAGAAGAGCCTTGGGCGCCTTGCAAAAATAACTTCCCACTTAGGGTACAGAATCGTGCCTTGCTGGTAACCATACATTATGGACATTCATATAAGTTATTTTTTCAGGCGCCCTTGTAATCCTGCCGCATGGCAAGGTACAATACCATAGCAGTAATGAAATTCGAAATACTAAATCCGAAATCCTAAACCGTTTTGGATTTTGGTAATTGGAATTTTGGGTTTGTTTAGGATTTAGAGTTTAGGATTTAGGATTTTCATTAAGGTATGCCCAGTTATACAACTTCCCATATGTTCTTCTATATCTATGTATTGGAGAGTCTGCAGGATAACGAGAGATACGTAGGATATACTCATAATCTGAGAAAACGATTAGAAGAACATAATAAGGGTAAGAATTTTGCCACAAAGTTTAGATTACCATTTAAACTCATTTACTTCGAAGGATGTTTTAATCAAAACGACGCCAAACGCCGTGAACATTATCTGAAAGGAACCCAAGGTCGAAGGTTCTTAGGACTGCGGCTTCAGGAATACACTCGCAGTCAACCAGCGTTTGGCGTGGGAAGTTGATATACTGGGTATGCCCATCTCCCCCGACCGCCTTCCTCCCCAAAATCTTGAAGCAGAGCAATCGGTGCTGGGAAGCCTGCTTATTGATAAAGAGGCAATTACGAAAATTGCCGATTTTTTGCATCCGGAAGATTTCTACCGCGACCTGCACGGGCTCATTTTTGAAACAATGCTTGAGCTCTATGAGCGCAAAGAGCCCATCGACTTGCTCTCGCTTTCCGGACGGCTTGAAGAGAAAAAGAAACTGGAAATGGTGGGCGGGAGAGGATTTTTGGCAGGCCTTGCCAATGTGGTGCCCACGGCAAGCCACGTGGTGCACTACGGGCAGATCGTGCAGAAGAAGGCGATATTGAGGAGGCTTATTCATGCCGCCGCAGAAGTGGGTGAACTGGGATTCAATGAATCGGAAGACGTGGACGTGGTGCTCGATAAGGCGGAACAGCGGCTCTTCAATGTCTCGCAGCACAGCAGACGCCAAAATTTCGTCCCCGTCAAGCAGTTGCTTACCGAGGCATTTGATCGCATCGATGAGCTGCACCGCGAGTCAGGGAAACTGCGGGGCTTTAGGACAGGCTTCAAAGAACTCGACCACAAGCTCGCGGGGCTCCAGCGCTCAAACCTCATCATTGTCGCGGCGCGGCCCAGCATGGGAAAAACGTCGCTCACCATAGACATCGCGCGCCATATCGCCACGCAGGAACATGTGCCCGTGGGTATATTTTCCCTTGAAATGTCAAAAGAGGAACTGGTGGACAGGATGCTCTGCGCAGAAGCGAACGTGGACCTCTGGAAACTCCGCACCGGCAGGCTTTCGGACCGCGAAACGCCCCAAGGGGAAAGCGACTTTACCGCGATCGGCCGCGCCATGGGCACCCTCGCGGAGGCGCCTATTTATATTGATGATTCCGCGATACTCAACGTCATGGAAATCCGCACCAAAGCGCGGCGCTTGCATGCGGAAACCGGATTGGGATTCATCGTGGTAGATTACCTCCAGCTTATGGAAAGCGGCAGCAATCTGGAGAGCAGGGTCCAGGAAGTCGCGCAAATCACGCGGGGCTTAAAAGCGCTCGCCCGCGAACTCAATGTTCCGGTACTCGCCGTGTCGCAGCTTTCGCGGCAGGCGGAAAACCGCCCCGGCTCCATTCCGCGCCTTGCCGACCTCCGGGAATCAGGATCCATAGAACAGGACGCGGACGTGGTGATGATTATTTTCCGCGAAGAAATGTACAAGCCTGATACGCCGCGCAAGCACATCGCGGAAATCCATATCGCCAAACACCGCAACGGCCCAACCGGTATTGTAGAACTCTACTTCGACGCGGAAAAAACCTCGTTTAAAAATCTGGAAAAGACAATGCCCATCACTAACATGCCACCTCCTCCTTCTGTTAGCAATCCATCATTTTAGAATTTATCTGGCTACGCCAGATCTCGCATAGCGAGAGAGTTTAGAATTTATTATAAAAATATGACTATCTTCTCCAAGATCAAAGCAGTGCGCGACCTGCGCTCGCAAGCGAAAGAAATGCAATCCGTGCTCCAGGACGTCCACGTGGAAACGGAACACAAAGGCACAAAAATCATGCTCAACGGAAACCTCGAAGTGGAAAGCCTCACGCTCAACCGCGAACGCAGCGTATCTGATCTGCAAAACGACCTGAAAGACCTCCTCAACGACGCGCTGAAAAAAACCCAGCGCAAGATGGCGGAAACCATGCGAGCATCTGGAAAAATGAATTTACCAGGCCTCTCTTAAGGACAAGGGAAGGTTACTTTCAATATAACAAATCCCAAACCCCAATTTCCAATGACCAAGTAAATCCCAATGCATCAATGACCAAATTTGGACATTTGGATTTTGAGCTTTATTGGGAATTGGTCATTGGGATTTCTCCATATAAGTCTCTAATTTTACAGTATTGTGCAATACCCCTCACCTATTCAAAACCTCATCAATGCATTCAAATCCCTTCCCGGCGTCGGCCCCCGTACCGCAGAACGCTATGCTTTCGCGCTGTTCCATAAGCCTGAAGAAGAGCGGCAATCCATCGCGGCAGCCATACAAAACGCTTCCCGGGTAAAACAATGCACGCAATGCAATAATTTTAGCGAGAATACCCGCTGCCACATTTGCGCAGATATGCGCAGGAATCAACGCACTATCTGCGTCGTGGCTGAAGTACAGGATCTTGCGGCCATGGAAAGGGCAGGTGAATTCCGCGGCGTGTATCATGTGCTCGGGGGATTGCTGTCTCCTCTTGAAGGCACGTCACCTAAGGAGTTAAAAATTGAACAGTTGCTGGTAAGAATAAAGCAGCTAAATAATCCCCCCGCGCCTGACAGCGCAGCCATACTTGAAATCATCCTAGCCTTTGACCAGACGCCGGAGGGAGAATCAACCGCCATCTACCTCGCGAAAGAGCTCAAAACCACCGGCGCAAAGATCACCCGCTTGGCCCGTGGCCTTCCCACAGGATCAGACCTCTCCTACGCGGACGAAATGACGCTCACGAACGCGCTATTGGGGAGAAGAGAAATGTAATAAAAAACATCTGTGGAAAACTCCTTCTTGACCAAAAAATACATATCCCCTACACTTTTACTACTTATGCCACAGCCACGCGCAATTATCCTTAACGTCGTCCTTGCAAACGGGATACTCCCGTGTGGTTTGGCGTAAGTAACGGATAGAAATAAAAATAAGGACGCCGACCCCCACGGGCCGGCGATTTTAGTTCTTTATAAAATAAATTTGGTTTTAGACGTGAGTCAATTATTCGTAATAACTGACTTTCGCTTAAAACCTGCTGGTCGAGGGAATTAAACCCCCAAATACCGGCTAGTGGCGGACGTCACAATAATCATTCGTCACGCCAAAGGTTTTAAAGCCCTGTGCCATAAACGCAGGGCTACTTATTTTACAATCCCATACTTCTTCCCCAATTTCACAAATGCAGACACAAGGGTATCGATTTGCGTGGTGGTGTGCGCGGCTGAAATTTGCACGCGAATGCGCGCGCGCCCCATAGGCACCACCGGATAACTGAATCCAATCACATAAATCCCTTCCGAGAGCATGTCTTCTGCTACCCCTAACGCCACTTTCCCCTCGCCGACAATCACGGGCACGATGGGATGGACCGATGCGGGGAGCGTGAAACCTGCCTCAGCCATCTTCGCACGGAAATGCTTCGTATTATCCCACAAGCGTTCTCGCAACTCCGGATGACCCTTAAGGTGCTGCAATACCGCAATCGTCGTGCCTGCCACGACAGGGGGCAATGCATTGGTAAACAAACTGGTGCGCACGCGCTGTTCAAGCAGCTCAATTAATGCCGAGGGTCCTGCGATACAGCCGCCGGTTGCGCCGCCCAAAGCTTTGCCAAACGTGGTAGTGATCACGTCCACCCGATCCTCCACGCGGTGGTATTCATGCGTGCCGCGCCCCGTATCTCCCATGAAACCCGTGGCATGCGAATCATCCACAACCACCACGGCATTATATTTCTCCGCCAAATCGCATATCTGCGGCAAGGGCGCGATCTCCCCTTCCATGCTGAATACTCCGTCCGTCACGATACACCGCACGCGTTTGCCTTGGGTCGCTTTCAGTTTCTCCTCAAGACCATGTAAATCCAAATGCGCGTATACGTGCCGTTCTGCTTTGCACAGCCTTAACCCGTCAATAATGCTCGCATGATTCAGGGCATCGCTTATCACTGCGTCTTCTTCATTCAGCATCGCGGCAAAAAGGCCTTCATTGGCATCCCAGCAAGAGCCGAACGCCAATGCAGATTCTTTCTTCAAAAACGCGGCCGTCTCGCGCTCAAGGTCCTTGTGCACTGTCTGCGTGCCGCAAATGAACCGCACCGATGACAAACCATACCCATACCGGTCAAGCGCCTTTTTTGCCTCATCAACCAAAATATCGCTGCCTGCAAGCCCTAGATAATTATTCGCGCAAAAATTAATCACCTCTTTCCCCTGCGTCCTCACCACCGCGCCTTGTCTGCTCTCAAGCACGCGCTGGGATTTATAGAGACCTGAACTCCTTATTTCTTCAAGGACTTTCGTAATAATTGGCTGTAGCGAAGAGAACATATCTCATGAATTAATTCCCAAATCCCAATGCCCAATTCCCAATAAAATCCCAAACCTAAAAATCCAAACATTGAAGCATTGGGGTTTAAAGTATTGATTGGTCATTGATCATTGATCATTTATCAATGCGGCTACTTCTGCATATCAAATATCAACTTCGGATGTTCAGCCATTTTTTGCTCTAAAAGTTCAGGGGTAAACGCGGAAAGAGGTATGACCGTGCCATTGCCGCCGCGCAATATGATATTCCAAATATCATCCTGCAGTCCGTTCGAGACGTCGGAGAGGAGGCGGTGCATCGTATGCCATGTGTTGAATATCTGCCTGCCGATAATATTATGGATGGTGATGCCTTTCATCACCATGCGGGAAAAATTTGTGATTACGAAATCCCCGTCCTTGATGCCGAAAAATACCACATGGCCGCCCGGACGCACCGCCTCAAGGCAGTTATTGACCGAGGAATTAAAGCCTGCCATTTCCATGGCAATATTGACCCCCTTGCCGCGTGTGATGCCCTTTATCGCCTCTACGACTTCTGTATCAGCCGCATACTCATGGGCTTTATCCTTTCTCTCAATCTTAATGGTATGGTGAGCTCCCAATGCTTTGGCCATATCCAACTGGCTGCGGTCAGTGTCAATCCCTATGATGAGCGATGCCCCGTATCGGCGAGCGAGCGCAATGGAGAAAAGCCCTATTTGCCCGCATCCAAAAATAGCGACTGTAGCGCCGCGCAGCTCCAGAGAGGTAAGCGCATGCACGGCATTGCCGATCGGATCATAGATGGCGCAAATTTCCGGCCGCACCGCGCCCGTATCAACCCTCCAGAGATTCCTTGCCGGCAGCTTCACGTATTCTGCAAAGACCCCGTCAATGCTGATGCCGAGGATGAGCTGGTCTTGGCACACCTCTTGCATCCCCGTGCGGCACTGCAGGCATTTCCCGCACGTAACGTGCGAGTCTCCCGTAACCATGTCCCCTTCCTTAATGCCGTAGAGATGCTCCACCTGCGACCCCGCCGCAACGACTTCGCCTAAAAATTCATGCCCTAAAATGCGCATGCGCTTGCCCTCGCGCTTCAATGATGTGTGGATCATCTCCGAGAACGCCTGGCGTTTCCAAATCCCGCGGTCAGAACCGCATATCCCCGCGTAGAGAATTTTCAAAATGATAAACGCCGCCTCCTTCGGGTCAAGGCGCTCATTAAGCTCCGGATAAAGCACCTCGCGCTTCATAAATCCGCGCGAGGTCTCCCATCCGTCTTTTTCGAGGTCGAGCGTGAGAGCTTGGATGGAGGCGGACATAGCCAAGAAGTTAGAAGCTGAAATTTGGAATTAACAATACCGTATACAATAATCCGATAGCCTCTTGTCATTCCCGCCCCGTATCACGGTACGGGGTAAACTCCGGCGGGAATCCAGAATGAAAAATAAATATAAAAATCCTCCAACGCTAGAGAGGATTCTTTATGGTAATAATGGGCTCTAATCGACTTGTCCTGTAGCGGATCCCCTAGCCACGTATCTTAGTAATTTTAATTTCCGTGAACATCTGCCGATGGCCCTGCTTTTTGTAATAGCGGGTCTTGGGCTTGAATTTGATAATGGTCACTTTCCTTGCGCGTCCCTGCTTTACTACGGTTGCCTCCACCGCGGCATTAGCGACATATGGCGTGCCGACCTTCACCTCGCCGCCAGTCTCCTGCGCAACCAGCAATACTTCCCCAAAGATTATTTCAGCACCCTCTTTCGCTTCGAGCTTTTCCACGCGCAAAACTGTACCTTCTTTCACAAGGTACTGCTTCCCGCCTGTCTTAATGACCGCTATTTGAGTATCCATACACATTTGCGCTTCGCACAAATCGCTGATCAACGCAGATCGTCACGCATGCAATGACGCAGATTTACGCAGATGATTATAACTTCAATATCCTCCTCTATTCTATCCTAAAACCTTATGAATAGTCAAATAATAATACTACCTATTCCCTGATACTCCTACATCATTATTAATCTCATTTTTTTCAGCCCACCCTGCGGGTACCTCAAGGACATGGGTCACGAGGCTGGGAGGAGAGTAGGTTGGCAACGGTGAATATTCATTGACTGGCGCGGGCACGTTGGGCGTAACGCCGATGACCTTATCGTGGTAAATCCAGATGATATCAATCGAGAACCGCATCTCCTTCATCCAGAATGAAGGCATGGAGGGAGGATCGAAGACAAAGAGCATTCCCTTCCCTTCATCCAAACCTGCCCTGCCTGAAAACCCTTTGGCTTTCTCTTCTGGCGTGCGCATTACCTCAACCTGCACGGGAATGCCGTTGAGGGTGATCGTGGTAACTCTTTGCGTTGACGCATCTTCATTTTCCGCCGGAGGCACGGCAACTTTTTGCCGGGCGGTGAGGGAGCAGCCGGATAAAGAAATACCTATTAGAATTATGATGAGAAAAAAGATACGGGACATACCTTAGTGAAAATGACCAATTAGTACAAAAACACCTTACACGATAAAGTTCAAAATCTCACCGCTTCAGCGGGACCCGCATACCTTAGATAAATTAGTTCAATGTGCGGGACAAAGCTCAAATGCCAAATGAAATCCAAAATTCCAATGCCAAAACTTTAACATTGAGGTTTTGACATTCCTTTGAACTTTGAAATTTGTCATTTGAACTTATCAATGGCGGGGTTTGGAATTTCTTTCAATCATGTTCGTTTCTTATACCTCACTACTACCACAATCGCCAGCAGCACCATAACAATCCCCAGCACAAGAAGCGCCATCACCTTTTGCTGGCTTTGTAAAAATAATGATGAAGTGCCGAAAAATGCGGTGAAACCCCAGAGCACAAACACCGCCTGCCGGTGGGTCAATCCCGCATCCAGAAGCCTGAAATGAAGATGCTTGAGATCCGCAGATGCAAAAGAAGTCCGCTCCAAAAAAATCCTCCTCACGACCACCCACGCCACATCCAGAATGGGGATCCCCATGATAAGAAGCGCGGTGGCTATTTTCGCGCCGGAAATTATGGCAAGCACGCCTAAGAGGTATCCGATGAGCGTTGATCCGCCTTCACCTAAAAAAATAGAAGCCGGATGAATATTAAAGGCAAGGAATCCAAGGCACGCGCCTGCCACCATGAGCGCTAAATAAGAGGTGCCCGAAAGCGGCACATCCCAATAGAGGGAAACCATAAAAAGGATAAATGCGCCGATCGCGCCAATCCCCGCCACGAGCCCATCGAGTCCGTCCAACAGCTTTGTGGTATACGTCATGCCGAGAAGCCAAATCCCTGCGATGGCAGACCCGAACCAGGGAGAAATATACAGGAGCGCGCGCCCATAAGGGCCAGTGCCTGCGACAAATGGATTAGTGACATACTGGACGCCTATCCCCGCCGCAAGGGACACTACTACTGCGGTTATGGGAAATAAAAATTGCCGCCACGGCTTTAATCCTTTCGCGTCGTCCCACATGCCGCCGCCGACCAGCAAGAGGGACGCAAGAACAATGCCTAACAATTGCGTATTGCCAATCCTCGCATCATTGAGTAACCCCAAACGCCACGCGATAAAACCTACCCCCACCAATGCAAGCCATAATGCTAATCCTCCCCAAAGAGGAGTAGGAGACGGATGGCGTTTACGCTCCTGGTTAGGAAGGTCTACGGCGCCTTTTGCGCGCGCAAACCTAAGCACCAGCGGCGTGCATAGTGCTGCGAGCGCCATAGAGCTGAAAAATACTAAAAACCGTTCTATGTTCATTGAAGATGATTATTAGTAGACTTTCCCAATTGCCCTCACTGTCATTCACGCCCCGCATCACGGTACGGGGTAAACTCCGGCGGGAATCCAGAACAATTCAATCAATATTATTATGCTTATTTCTGGATCCCCGACCCCGTATCTCGGTACGGGGCAGGTTCTGGTCGGGGATGACATTGAATGGTGAATGTCCAGTAGTATTATTTAAGTATGTATCAAGTAACAATTGCGCCGCGAGCGCGTGTTCGTCCGCGCTCTTACCTTGATTCTTTTTTTTGGCTTCTGCCGTGGTGAAACGCTCATCTACCGTTTCCACCGGCACATTCAGGAATTCTTCCAATTCACATACGAATTTCTGCACTTCAGAGGATGCGGCGCCTTGCGCGCCTTTAAGGGTAAGCGGTAAACCTACCACTGATTTAAGTATGCCTTCAAATTCTACGATCTTCTCAAGGTCTTGAAAGAGCTTTTTGCGGCTCGTGACCTCCAATGTTTTATAAGGAAAAGCCATCTTCCCTTCTTCGTCAGTCACGGCAAGCCCCACATGCTTTCTGCCATAATCTATTCCGAGAATTTTCATAAAAATTAATTCAACTGAATGACTAAATGACTTAATGTCTTTATGGCTCAGTTAATATCTCACATCCATTTTCAGTAATAACGATGGTATGTTCGTAATGCGCGCTTAAATCTCCGTCCTGCGTGACCACGGTCCAGCCGTCGTCCAGTGTCTTCACGCGCCAGTCGCCCGCCGTGATCATGGGTTCAATCGCGATTGTTGCACCCGCAGGCAGCACATCGCCCACAAAAGGTGATTTAAAATTTGGTACCTCGGGTGGCTCGTGCAGCGCGCGCCCCACCCCATGCCCCACAAGATCGCGCACCACGCCAAATCCCTGCGCCACCACATATTCCTCTATCGCCGTGCCGATTTCCCCTACCTTCACGCCTGCCCTAACCATACTCACGCCGCATTTAAACGCTTCCTGAGCCGCATTGATCAGCCTTGTGGCTATAGGGGTCACTTTCCCCACAGGAACGGTCAACGCCGCATCCACGCATAAATCCTCATACCACAGACCAAGATCAAGCCCTACAATATCCCCTTCTAGGAGCGCGCGGATGCGCCTCCCGTTTCCATGCACCACTTCCTCATTCACCGATGCGCACAATGTGGAAGGGAACCCTTTATAACCCAAAAAGGCCGGGATTGCCCCTGCCTCACGAATCATTTTTTCCGCACTCCGATCCAGTTCCTTTATTACTACTCCCGGCGCTACTTGCTTTGCCACCTCAGCTAACACCCGCGCAAGAATCTTGCCCCCTTTGCGCATTTTCTCTATCTCATCTTCTGACTTGGGAATAATCTTTACAGTCATAATAACGAAAGAAATCGTCTCCTATTGGCGAGGTATTCGCATTCCAGACCATCTCGAGGCTTCGCGGGCATGGTCTCCGACTCCGCCGACTGGCGGATGTCGGAGGAGCGAAACCGAGAGCTGAGCGACGCGAGCCACGCTGGGGCGAGCAAGAGTGTCTGGATATGCGGATACCGAGTGTCTTAATGTATTCCTAATTTCCTGAAAATTTCTTTTCGTACCTCCACCACCGTCTGTTCGCCGTTCACCTCCACCACCCATCCTTTCGTGCGAAAATACTCAACGGCGGGCACCACTTCCTCCTGATAAAATTGGATGCGTTTCATTATCGCTTGTTCATTGGTGTCGTAATCGCGCACTTCCACCGCTGCGCCATCAATCGGGCACTGCGTAAAATTACGCCCGATTAATATATGACCATTCACGCATACGCTGCGGTTCAACAGCCGCCGTTTCAACTCTTCTCCTTGCACTTCGATGACAAGCGCTTTTACGTTGGTACGCCCGAGGCGCCGAAGCATGTCCTCGAGCTGTCTCGCTTGCCCGACCCGCCGCGGATACCCATCTATAAGCAAACCCTTGTGCGAAGGGATGGAAATAATTTTTTCCTCCACCAGTTGCAATACTTCCTCATCAGGCAAGTACCTTCCTGATTCGTATACGTCTTTCACGTGACGCCCCCACGCCGAGTCCTCTTTTGCTTTTTCGCGTACGATCTCCCCTGCTTCCACTTTTTCCAAATTGAGCGCTTTTAATATAAAATCCCCTTGCGTGCCCTTGCCGGAGCCAGCAGAGCCGAAGAGGATCACCGTAAGAGGTTCATTCTTTGCATGAGATTCCATACATTCATTCAAAATGTTTCTACCACCAAGTTTGACTCATGAAATCCAAATTCCAAAGTTCAAAGTTCAAATATCACGCCAGAGGCGGATCAGCCCCCGCCAAAGGCGGGTCTGCCTTCGGCACGATTTGGCTGAAAATCTAAAAATAAAAATGACGAAACTTTGACATTGGACATTCGAGCTTTATTTGACCCGCCTGCCTACGCCTGTCGAGGGGAACGGTAACATCCTTAAAATTGAACGTTATCCCTGACGTACGGAACGTTCCCTAAGGAAGGCTATGGCGGGCAGGCATTTGGATTTTGAACTTGGGATTTACGCGCACAGCGCGTCAGATACTCTCATAATCCCTCATTACCAGCTGCGCATTGATCTGCTGGACAGTTTCGATCACCACGGATACCACGATGAGGATGGACGTGCCGCCTATGACAAGGGTTGAGAGGTTAAACACCGACTGCATGATGATGGGCAAAATCGCAATGATGCTTAAAAAGAGCGCGCCTGCAAGCATAATGCGGTTGGACACATTGTTGAGGTACACCGCGGTCTCCCTCCCCGGCCGTATTCCGGGCACGAAACCTCCTTGCTTCTGGAGATTTTCCGCAATCTTATCAGGATGGAATACCACCGCGGTATAAAAATACGTAAACCCGAACACCAATACAAAATAGATAATCCCATAGAAGAGCTGGTTCTGGAAAATCCTAATGATTGTTTCAGCAGCATTGCGCAGCCACAATGCATCCGCGCGCAGGAAAAATTGCGCCAAGAGCGAGGGGAATAATACGATGGAAATCGCAAAAATGATGGGGATCACTCCCGCCTGGTTCACCCGCATGGGCAGATGGGTGACCGCGCCGCCCAAGGTCCTCAAGCCTCGTATTTGTTTTGCGTAAGTGATGGGGATGTTGCGCTGCGCTTCCGTGATGAACACAATGCCCGCCACCGTGACTATGGCAATCACCGCAAATATGATGATCGAAAGGAATTGGGTGGAGGTATATACGGCGAACGTCCGCTGCACTGTCTGCGGAAGCCCTGCGATGATACCCGCAAAGATGAGGAGCGATATGCCGTTCCCCACTTTTTTCTCTGAAATAAGTTCGCCCACCCACATGAGAAACACCGTACCCGCAGTAAGGGTAAGAATGGTGAGAATCCATGTGGAAAGGGTGAACGACCCTACGATTTGCCCGCCGAGCGAAGAAGACTGCCTGAGGATGGTAATCACCCCGTAGCTCTGCAGAATGGCCATGGGGATCGTGAGCATGCGGGTATATTGGTTAATTTTCCGATTTCCGCTTTCCCCTTCTTTTGAGAGCTCCTCAAGGCTCGGCACTACCATTTGCAAAAGCTGGAGGATAATGGATGCGGTGATATACGGCCCTACGCCGAGCGCGACGATTGAAAAATTTTCCAACCCTCCTCCTGAAAAAAGGTTTAAAAGCCCCAGCACCTGGTTAGACGCAAAAAACTGGCGCAGCACGCCGATGTCAACGCCGGGAATGGGGATATGGGCAGCCACGCGGAATATCGTCAGCATCCCGAGGACAAACAATATCTTCATCCTCAACTCCTTGTCGCTCCAAATTTGATGCAAACGGTCTGTAATAGCCATACTATAATATGAAATCCCAAACCACAATTCACAAGCGATTTTGAGAATTGGTCATTTGGATTTTATTTGACATTGGGATTTGGAAATTGGGATTTATCAATAACGACCGCCTTTCCTCCCGCCTTTTCGATTTTTTCTTTCGCAGCAGCAGAAAATTTGTGAGCTGAAATTTCAAATTTTTTCGTTAATTCCCCATCGCTTAATATCTTCAGCCCTCTCCCTGCATGGCGGATCACGCCGCGGCTGATGAGCGTCTTGGCATCAATGCGCGCGCCATTGTCAAACAACGCATCGAGCTTGCCAATATTGACGCAGATATATTTCTCCTTATGCTTATTTGCGTGCCCTCTCAACTGCGGTGTCTGCAGGAGCAGATGCCGCATGCCTTTGTAAGCGAGTTTATTCCTCCCGCCGCTGCGCGCGCGCTGCCCCTTGGTGCCGCGGCCTGAGGTGGTGCCGCGTTTGCCTCCGCGTCCCACGCGCAGACGGCTTTTGCGCGAACCGCGATACGGCGAAAGGGTATGGAGTGAAATGTCGGACATACATTATCTTATGAAAATGACCAATAATCAACAATCGATTTAATCCTCATCTTTGATAATTTACAATTTTCAAGCATCAATTTTCAAATAATTTTCAATGCAACAATGATCCAATGTTTGAAAATTGAAGCATTGATTGAAAATTGAGAATTGAAAATTTACGGTTTGATGGAGAATTGGGTCTTAGGATTTGGAATTTTATCATATTACATTGTAGTACTCTTTGTCGGCACATAGCGAGGTTTACTCTTTAGAGACTGTAATGCCTTAATGGTGAGTTTCACATTATTCACCTTATTCTCGCTCCCGAGCATTTTTGCCACCGCATTCGCAACGCCAGAAACCATGAGCACCTGCCGAATGGCTCCTCCCGCGATAATGCCCGTCCCCTTGGGGGCCGGTTTAAGGTAAATGGAGGCCGCCTTATAACGCAAACGTACCGCGTGCGGTATGGTCTCCTTCACCAGTGGTATGGTAATGACCCTTTTTTTCGCCGCAGTCGTCGCTTTGGCAATCGCTTGGGATACGTCAGCGCCTTTCCCCAAACCGTACCCTACCCGGCCTTTATGGTCGCCAATAGCCACAAGGGCGCGAAAACGCATGCGCTTTCCACCCTTTTGGACGCGCGTCACGCGTCTTATCTCGATGAGTTTCTGCTCAAACTCTTCAGGCTCTCTTGCCTCTCGCTCTCTTGTATTGGAACGTCGTGGTTGGACCATAAACATTGTGTAAAATCCTAAATTCTAAACTCTAAATCCTAAATTGTTTAGTACCTCACTTTGAATTTAGCCATTTGGATTTGTTTAGGATTTGGGATTTAGTGTTTAGAGTTTATCACAAGGTGAGTCCTCCCTCCCGTGCGCCTTCTGCGACGGCTTTTACTTGGCCGTGATAACTGAATCTACCTCGATCAAATACGGCATGGGTGATGCCTTTTTCTTTTGCGAGTTTTGCCATCGCGAGTCCCGCTTGATGCGCACCGATTACCCCTTTTGCCGCATCCCTTGCCTTCGCCTTGCCTCCAAATATTTTCTGATGCATACAGAGCGTTTTTTGGGCTTCGTCATCAATAAGTTGTATGGAAATACGGGTGTTACTGCGAAATACGCTCATGCGTGGCTTTGTGGCGCTGCCTCTGATGCGCGCACGCACACGATGCGCGCGGCGCTGCTGGCTAATTTTTTTCCCTTTTGTGATATTCATACCCCGTATATCAACATCCAACGCCAAACGTGGCGACATTTGTAAAATTCACTAGAACGGTTGCGACCTTGGAATATTGTTGCATAGAAATGTACGTATGAAACGTTTGGCGATCAGTGAGGGAGGCCTGAAAATACCTTTCAAGGTAATCGCTTAGACTCCCTCATAACATTCGTTTTCCATCCTAACGGCTTGCCTCCCTCTTGGATGTTGTATTGCGGGGCATATATTAATAAAGAATGCTGATTACTTTCCGCCCGTGCCGGCTCCTGCCGCTTTCACCTGTTTCCCTGCCTTCCTGCGGATGACTTCCTTCTCATATTTAATGCCTTTCCCTTTATATGGTTCGGGAGGGCGAAGCGCACGGATTTGTGCGGAAACCTCTCCCACCAATTGCTTCTCAATTCCTTTTACGGTAATAACATTTTTCTCCACAGAGGCTGCAATACCCTTTGGTATAGAAAAAGACACGGGATGCGAGAAACCTAGATTCAAATTAATCTTATCGCCCTCCACCGCGGCGCGATATCCTACTCCATTTATTTCCAATCGTTTCTCATACCCTTGGGTAACCCCTATAATCATATTCTCGATGAGGCGCGCGCTTAATCCCCAAAGCGCCTTATCATTTTTCAATTCTGGGTCATTTACGTTCACCACAAGAGTGCTCCCTTCGCTTTTTACGCGCACGTGCGGATGGAGGGTTATGGAAAGTTCGCCCTTTGGCCCTTTCACGGAAATGGTCTGCTCCTTGATGTCAGTAGTCACCTCGGGGGGGACGCTTATGGGTTTTTTGCCTATTCTGGACATAACTTATAACAACAATGACCAATGATCAAGATCCAATGACCAATCAATGACATAATACCCGAATGCCCGAATGTTTGGGATTTTGGATTTGGGATTTATTTGGAAATTGGTCATTGGGACTTGGGATTTCATAATGTTACCATACTTCACACAATACCTCTCCTCCCAGTCTTTCTCTGCGCGCTTGGTTGTTCGTCATTACGCCCTTGGGGGTAGAGAGAATCGCAATGCCATAATTGTTCTGTACGCGCGGGAGTTCGCTATGGCCGCAGTAGACCCGTTTTCCGGGTTTCGAAATCTTCTGGATATTCAAAATAGACGCCTTCCCCTCTTCGGTATACCGAAGAACGATCCGTATCTGATCAGGGATGAAATGGCCGCGGCGGCGCGACGCACTGCCCGGGACCCGCTCCGCCTTCGCCACGTAGTTCTCGCTGAAAAGAATCTGGGCGATGGATAATTTAATGGCGGAATAAGGCGCCAGCACCTCAGATTTTTTCGCCATCTGAGCGTTCCGTATGCGTGTAATCATGTCTGCGATAGGATCGGTCATCATACCTTAATGTGAAATTTAAAAATCAAAAATCAAATATTAAAATGTTGGTATTCCGTCCCGCAATTGCGGGACTCCATAATTTTGCATTTTGAGATTTGTCCCGCACTTTATTATTAAACTCAGTGGCATGCGGGATCCCGCCTCTGCGGTGACATTTTGCATTCATACAATCATTACCACGATGATTTCCTGACACCGGGGACCTGGCCGGCGTTCGCAAGCTCCCTGAAACATATGCGGCAAAGCTCAAAATCGCGCATATAACCGCGGTGTCTTCCGCAACGCCAGCATCGGTTCACGATACGCGTCGAAAACTTTGGTTTCCTCTTTGATTTTTCCTGCTGTGCTTCAGTAGCCATACCCGCCTAAATTTTGCACCAGTCTGGTGCACTTAATTTCTTAATAACGATTACTCGACCTATTGTATCTCACTATTGTTCCTGCCCGCAAAACTTAGGCGGGCATACTCTTTATTTCTCCTGCTGGAATGGGAACCCCAACAACTTAAAGAATACAAATCCCTCATCTCTTGTCCTCGCCGTACAATGGATGCTCACTTCAAGCCCATGGATCCGTTCCACTTCATCTGGGCGTATTTCCGGAAATGCGAGGTGCTCACGGAATCCTATCGTAAGATTGCCGGATTGGTCAACTGCCGATGCGGGAAGGCCGCGAAAATCATGAATACGCGGCAAAGCGACTGATATAAGCTTATAGAGAAAATCTTCCATGCGTTTCCCTCTCAAGGTAACCTTGGCGCCCACGGTTTGCCCCTCCCGTATTTTGAATGCCGCGATTGATTTCTTCGCCTTGGTCCATACCGGCTTCTGCCCGGTGATCCTCGTAAGCGTGTCTGCGACAGTATTGACATGCTTTTCATCGCTCTTGTTGCGTCCAATACCCACATTCAAACTTACCTTCATAATGCGCGGCACCGCAAGCGCGTTCGCATAGCCAAACTGTTTCATCATTTCAGGGAGTACTTTTTGCTGATAATGCTCTTGAAAGGTCATACCCGCCTAAATTTTGCACCAGTCTGGTGCGATTAACTTCTTAATAACGATTACTCGACCTATTGTATCTCACTATTGTCCTGCCCGCAAAACTTAGGCGAGCATACTCCTTATTGTTTATATAAACGTTGCTTTGCATTTCTTGCATTGGCGTTTCTTCACCCCATCTTGGCCTAAAATCTTCCCGAGCCGGCTTAAAGCGCTACAGGAGGGGCACACCACTATGACATTAGATACCGCGATCGGGGCGGGATAAAGTATGCGCTGCCCCTTATTGCTCCCCCGCGCGCGAAGATGCTTGGACCTTGTATTCAATCCCTCTACCACCACAAGGCGCTCTTCGGGGAATACTTGCAGAACCTTCCCTGTTTTGCCTTTATCCTTCCCGCTCATGACCTTTACATTGTCATTTTTTCGAACTTTCATACCCAGTATATCAACATCCAACGCCAAACATGGCTAGGATTGTAGTATTCTCTTGCATGGTTGCGACCTTGGGGTGTTGATGCATAAATCTATGTGAAGATAACGTTTGGCGATCCGTGAGGGAGGCATGGAGATTCCTCTCAACGCTTCTACCAGAATCCTTTATATCATATGTTCTTTCTTTACTCAAAAGATTAGCCTCCCTCTTGGATGTTGTATTACTGGGCATATTCATTTTAATTACACAACTTCAGGCGCCAATGAGATTATTTTAGTAAAACCCCTTACGCGCAGTTCTCTAGCCACAGGTCCGAAAATACGCGTCCCCTTAGGCTCCTTTGTCTTGGCATCGACAATTACCCCCGCATTGTCATCAAACCTCACATACGTGCCGTCTTTCCGCCCGATCTCCTTGCGGGTACGCACGATGACTGCGTCGTACACCTCCCCTTTCTTGACTCCCGTATGCGGTTCCGCGAGCTTCACGGACACTTTCACGATATCGCCAATAGACGCGACGCGTTTCTTGTAACCGCCTTTCACGTGAATCACCTGGAGCTTTCTCGCGCCAGAGTTATCCGCAACGTTGAGCATTGTTCTGTGTTGGACCATAAAATCAAATCAAAAGTCAAAAATCAAATATCAAAATGTTGGTATTCCGCCCCGCTATCGCGGGGCTCCATAATTTTGAGTTTTGCATTTTGGATTTTGCATTATCATATTACTCTCCACCTCTTCTCCTTGGATAAAGGGCGGCATTCGACAAAGGACACCTTATCGCCCACATGGTACGCATTCTTTTCATCATGCACCTTAAAGGTATTGCTGGATCGTATGCGTTTTCCATATTTAGGATGCACCGTCACCCGATCAACGCGGACTACAATCGTCTTTTCCATCGCGTCTTTCACTACGATTCCCTTAAATTGCCTTTGTGTGGTATTCATGGAAGTATGCGTTACTTATTCTCGTGTGCAGCACGAGAGCGTGTAAGGGTAAGAATCCTTGCGATAGTGCGCCTTAACTGCCGCGCATCACGGGTATCCTTCTGCTGTCCTGCGGCGGTACGAAACTTGAAATCGGTCAATTTCCCTTGCAGTTCAGAAAGGGCCTTTCTTAATTCTTCCTCAGTTTTTTCCCTCAATTCCTTCATTTTCATACCCCGTATATCAACATCCAACGCCAAACGTGGCGACATTTGTAAAATTCACTTGAACAGTTGCGACCTTGGAATATTGTTGCATAGAAATGTGTGCATGAAGCGTTTGGCGATCGGTGAGGGAGGCCTGAAAATACCTTTCAAGGTAATCGCTTAAACTCCCTCATAACATTCGTTTTCCATCCTAACGGCTATGCCTCCCTCTTGGATGTTGTATTGCGGGGCATACGCTAGGTGTCTATTCGTTTTACAATCTTCGTCTTCATTGACATTTTATATCCCGCGTTCTTTAACGCTTTAAGGGATATCTCCTCACCCACGCCGTCTATTTCAAACAAAATCATGCCGGGCCTCACGTTTGCGACATAATGGTCAACCGTGCCTTTCCCGCTTCCCATGGGCACCTCTGAACCTTTTATGGTTATGGGCTTGTCGGGAAAAACACGTATCCACATCTTACCGCCTTTATGCAGATACCTTGAAATCGTCCTCCGGGCTGATTCGATCTGCCGGGAAGTTGCATACCCATGCGTCATCGCTTTCAAGCCCCATTCGCCGAAATTGATACGGTGAGTCCTTGTCGCATTCGCGCGCACGCTTCCCGCATGCCGATGCCACTTTCTATGTTT
This sequence comes from Patescibacteria group bacterium, assembly GCA_041645165.1. NCBI lineage: Bacteria > Patescibacteria group bacterium. Next base: position 41,705 of record JBAZQN010000006.1, read on the forward strand.
TACTTTCTTCGGAAACAACATACCATGTAAATGCAAAATGCAAAATAAAGGAATTACGTGCCGCCCTGCGGCACTCCATAATTTTGATCTTTGATTTTTGATCTTTGATTTTCGTCCGTATTAAACACTTCCCCATGGTTAACCCACACCTTCACTCCTACTGTCCCATACGTGGTCACCGCAACCGTTCTGCCAAATTCAATATCGATGCGCAAGGTGTGCATGGGGATTTTGCCCCGCGACAAGGTTTCATTCCGTGCGATCTCAGCGCCATCAAGCCTGCCGGAGAGCTCCACTTTTGCCCCTAGGACGCCACTGGTCTTCATAATTTGTTCCAGGGCCCTGCGCATCGTGCGGCGGAAAGGCAATCTCCGCTCAATCTCAAGCGCGATATTCTGGGCGACAATCTGCGCCGAGCCCGTAGGGTGTTCCACCTCTTTTATGGAAAGATTAAGCTTGGTGCCCTTCGTGCGTAAAAATTTCTTCTCAAGCGCCCTGCGGAGCTCTTCCGCGCCGCTCCCGCCGCGGCCAATGATGACGCCTGGTTTGCCCGTATGAAGCGTGATCGTCAGCATATTCGGATTCCGGTCGATCTCCACTTTCGCAACGCTTGCTTCACGAAGTTTCGTTTTTAAAAATTTGCGTATCTCCACATCCTGGCGGAGCAATTGCGCATAGCGGCGCCCGCGTGCGAACCACTTAGAGTCCCACGTTGATATAATGCCTAAACGAAATGCTCTTGGATGTACCTTTTGACCCATATTTAAATGAATAAACTCTAAATACTAAAATCTAAATTCCAAACAAATTCAAAATTCCAATTACAAAATTCAAAACACGTTTGAAATTTCGGCTATTTGGTATTGTTTGGGATTTGGGATTTCATAACCTTGCATTACTTAATCCTCTCTTTAACCTTTTCTTTCCCTATTGCCTCATGCTCTCCTTTACCGAGTCGTGCCACTCTCTCTCCCAACACCAAAATGACATGGCTGGTCCTGCGGAGGATGGGATTTGCGCGGCCCATCGCCCGCGGAAAAGTCCTTTTCAGTGAAGGCCCCCCGTCAACGCGTATCTCCTTCACGTAAAGATTGATAGACTCAAGGTGAAAATTATGTTTCGCGTTCGCTACACCTGATTCCACAAGCTTTTTCAAAGGCTTTGCGCTATGATGCGCATCAAACGAAAGGAGCGCAATTGCTTTAGTGGCATCGATCCCTTTTATGGTCTCAGCCACCAGCCGCACCTTCCTTGGCGCCATCCGGAGATACCTTAATTTTGCAGTGATGTCCATACCCGCCTAAATTTTGCACCAGTCTGGTGCACTTAATTTCTTAATAACGATTACTCGACCTATTGTATCTCACTATTGTTCCTGCCCGCAAAACTTAGGCGGGCTTTTCTTTCTCGTCAGGTTTCGTTTGTGCGACTTCTGTCTCCGCCTGTTTCGCTTCGATCTCTCTCTGCATGCGGCCGCCATGTCGCACAAATTTGCGGGTTAGGGAAAATTCCCCCAACCGATGCCCTACCATATTCTCCACCACGAGGACTGGCACATGGATTTTGCCGTTATGCACGCCAAACACAAAGCCAACCATTTCCGGGGTAATGACGCTCGCGCGCGCCCATGTTTTAATAACCGTTTTATCTCCGGATTTTAATGACTTCACGCGCTGCAAGAGTTTTTGATCTATGTAAGGCCCTTTTTTAAGTGAACGTGACATACCCGCCTAAATTTTGCACATTCTTTAAGTGCATTAATTGATTAATAATTCATTACTCGACATAGAGAATTACCATTTTAGCTACCCGCAAAACTTAGGCGGGCATACTCCATAATTTTGGACTTTGGAATTTGGTTTTTGGATTATCAACATATTAACTTCTTTTCTTAACGATAAACCTATTGGTCCATTTCCCTTTATTCCTGGTAGGAACGCCAAACGCGGGTTTCCCCCACGGAGTTTTGGGAAATTTCATGCCTATGGGATTGTGCCCTTCGCCTCCGCCGTGAGGATGGTCAACCGGGTTCATCGCCTTGCCGCGTACCTCTGGTCTCCACCCTAAATGACGCATACGGCCTGCCTTACCTAACCTCACTAAACGCTTATCAGGATTAGAAACTTGGCCCACTGAAGCGCATGCTTCTTTCGGAAAAAGCCGGATTTCCCCCGAGGGCAGCTTCACTTGGGCGAAATCCCCTTCCACGTTCATCACTATTGCATTCGTACCCGCGGATCGCACTATCTTTCCCCCTTGTCCAGGAACCAGTTCGATATTATACACCGGCTTACCGGTAGGGATATAAGAGAGGGGCATCCGGTTACCGGGGGTGGCTTCAATCTTGTGCATACTTGACATCACGGTAGTCCCCTGGTGAATATCCACCGGTGCGGGAATATAACGGCGTTCCTTATCAGGATATTCCACCAATGCGATTGCGCTTGTCCGATTCGGGTCATATTCTACCGCAATCACTTTCGCAGGCACATCGAATCGGTCTTGGCGAAAATCAATGATCCGGTACAACCGCTTATGGCCGCCTCCTCGATGCCGCACGGTGATTTTCCCTTGGGCATTCCTCCCCCCGCTCTTAGAAAGTGGGGTGACCAACGAACGCTCCGGCCGCTTGTCGGCAAAGCTTGTATGCGGAATGCTTGAGGCGCCGCGCCGTCCGGGACTTGTAGGTTTGTATAATTTTATAGCCATACCTTAATGGAAAATACCAAACTCTAAATCCTAAATAAATACAAAATTCGAAAATTCAAAAACAAAGTTTCGTCGTTTTTATTTTTTGGATTTGTTTAGAGTTTAGAATTTAGTGCTTAGGATTTATCACTTTGCTACGTCTTTGACGCTGTTGCTAATACATCAATAGTTTTGCCTTTTGGGAGTGTTACTATCGCCTTTTTGTACGATTTTGTATACCCATAGTGGCGCCCAAATCGAACTTTCTTGCCTTGATAATTTTGGATGTCAACGGATATTGGCCGCACCCCATAGGCTGCAGTGATTGCCTCTTTGACCGATCCCTTGGTTGCGCGCGTATGCACGACAAACACATACTGGCCGAGCGCCGCACAGCGTGTAGACTTTTCTGACACCACAGGCTTCAAGAGCACTGAACCTCCCTCGCGATACAGAGGATAATCTCTGGGCGCCTTGGACGCTTTGTTACCCTTCTTCGTCTCAGGCTCCTGCGCTTTCTGCTCATCTTTTTGAGGCGCTTTGTCCTTCGGCGCAGCCCTCTGCACTACTTCATGTTTTCGCTTAAATCGGTCAAAAAAACCCATACTCACTAATGATAAATCCTAAATACTAAACTCTAAATCCTAAATTGCTCCTGTTGGGTGCCGAACTTTGAATTTCGGTCATTAAGATTTATTTAGGATTTCTCCCGCTCCTTGATTTTTTCTTTCTAAGGTATGCGGGATCCCGCCTGAGCGGTGAGGATTTAGTGCTTTGTATTTATTCCTTCTTTTTACGCTTTACTCTGGTACGTTGCGCCAGGATTGGAATAACTCCCGGAACCATGAGAATCGTCCGGTATCCCGCCACATCTTCAATCGCGACATCATGAGCGCTCACGGTGCGCACGCCGGGCACATTCCTGCTGGCGCGTGTCATCACTGCAGAGGACGCCTCCGGGAATACCACCAGCAACTCCTGCCTCTCTTTCGGCAATTGCACGTGCTTCAAATCCTCAATGTGTGCGCGCATTTCACGCAACGCTGTCACAAACACCTTCGTTTTCGCTTCATTTAAAATAAATTCCTTTATCACCACGACATGCTTGGACTTGTATTGTGCGGAAAACGCCATTGCCAGCGCTTTTCGCGCGACCTTCACGTTCACCTTCCGCTCCCAATTGCGTTCATTCCGAGGGCCAAACACCACCCCGCCGCCTTTCCAAATGGGAGATCTGATAGAACCATGACGCGCGCGTCCGGTTCCTTTCTGGCGCCACGGTTTCTTCCCTCCCCCTCTCACTTCATCGCGCGTTTTGGTGTGTGCGGTTCCCGCGCGCGTGCTGGAAGCCCGGGAAATAAGCACCCTGTGAAGCAAGGATTTATCTACCTTCACGTCAAAAACCTCCGGAGGCAAATCAAGCTCCTCGGCAACGGTACCATCTAAATTGTAGACCTTGGCCTTCTCCATATTCACAATGCAAAATGTGTTAACCCTGAATAATAACCAAGCTGTTCCTCGCGCCCGGGAGCGCTCCTTTCACGTACATTAATCCTTGCTCCGGTTCAATTCTCACCACTTTCAATTTTTTCACGCTTACCCGCTCTCCCCCCATCCTCCCTGCCATCCTTGTTCCTTTAAAAACTCTTTGTACGCCGCCCGCGCCTATGCTCCCGGGCGCGCGGCCGCTGTCCTTATGGCCGTGGGAAGAAGGATGACCGTGAAAATGATGCCGCTTCACGACGCCCGCGAATCCTTTGCCTTTTGAAGTGCCTGCCACTGACACCGTGTCACCCGGCTGAAAAATGTCAATCGGAATCTCTTTGCCGCGTGAAATATCCTTCGCTTCCTCTGCGGTACACTGGAAGGAGCGAAGATACTGGAAATGCGGAAGGTCTTTGAGATGCCCTTGCATTGGCTTGGTGGGATGTTTCACTTTCCCGTATCCAAGTTGCACCTCGACCGTGTCTTCTGTACGGTTTCTCACCTGCGTCACCGCGCATCCGGAAACATTCACCGCAGTGACCGGTACCGCAGTGCCATCTTCCTCAAAGAATCGCGTCATATTTAATTTTCTCCCTAAAATCACCTTCATAAACTGGTAACACAAACTAAAAACGAATACCACAACCAATACGTTCAGGGAAGCGGTATTCGCATCGCCAACGAAATACTGGTGTGTTGTGCCTTAAATGGAAACCTCATCTATTGCGCGTTAGTACTATAGGAGGAGGTAACCCCGCATTTGCGGGGTCGGTCCCCAGAATACCTAACGACAATTGTTTGAAAAGAATCTACAACATTTTTATTTCGACATCTACGCCGGCGGGGAGATTCAAATTCATGAGCTCGTCCACCGTCTTTGGTTTTGGATCTATAATATCGATAAGACGCTTATGAACCCTTATTTCGTACTGCTCCCGCGAATTCTTATGCACAAACGCAGAACGAATAGTGGTATATTTCGTCTTTTCTGTCGGCAACGGCACCGGCCCTTTCAGCTGCGCGCCTGTCCTCTCTGCGGTTTCGATAATCGTGCGCGTCGACTGGTCCGCGATTTTATGGTCGTATGCCTTAATCTTAATCCGAATACGCTGCGGACCTTCCACTTCTTTCTCTACCGGCTTTGCCGTCTTTGCGTGAGTTGTAGGTTGTAATAGAGCCATCGCCTAAGAAATCAGATCAACAACGTTTATTTATAAATCTTAATTACCGCACCCGCGCCTACCGTGTGCCCGCCTTCGCGGATCGCGAACCGCTGCTTCTCTTCCAATGCGACCGCTTTCTGAAGCACTACCTTAATCTGTACGGTATCTCCGGGCATCACCATTTCAGTGCCTTCAGGAAGGATGACCTCGCCGGTCACGTCAGTGGTGCGGATATAGAACTGCGGCTTGTATCCCTTGAAGAATGGCGTATGGCGGCCTCCCTCATCCTTGGAGAGGATATAGACTTGCCCTTCAAACTCGGTATGGGGCGTGGTGGTGCCGGGCTTGGCAATAACCTGCCCGCGCTCGACATCTTCTTTCTTCAAACCCCTCATAAGGCATCCTGCATTGTCGCCCGCGCGCCCTTCATCCAGCGACTTGTTGAACATTTCTATTCCCGTAATGACGGTCTTCTGGGTTTCTCTCAAACCAACCACCTCGACCTCTTCGTTCACCTTAATAACGCCGCGCTCTACCCTCCCGGTCACGACGGTGCCGCGGCCTTCAATGGAAAAAATATCTTCGATCGGCATAAGGAATGGCTGGTCAACCGCCCGCACCGGCTCCGGAATGTATTCATCAAGCGTCTCCGCGAGTTTGAGCACGGCTTTAAAATTCTCGCCGTCTTTATTGCCCGCGTTTGCCTCTTCAAGCGCTTTGAGCGCTGAGCCCCGTATGATGGGGGTCGTTTCCCCGGGGAATTCATATTTCTTGAGAAGTTCCCTTACCTCTTCTTCCACTAAATCCACCAAGTCTTTGTCGTCGACTTGGTCCACTTTATTCAAGAAAACAATGATATAGGGAACGCCCACTTGCCGCGCGAGCAAGATGTGTTCGCGAGTCTGGGGCATGGGGCCGTCAGCGGCGGATACTACAAGAATAGCGCCATCCATTTGGGCAGCGCCTGTAATCATGTTTTTCACGTAGTCCGCGTGTCCCGGGCAGTCAATGTGCGCGTAGTGACGCTTCGCGGTTTCATATTCCACGTGCGCGGTGTTGATGGTAATGCCGCGCGCTTTCTCTTCCGGCGCATTGTCAATCTGATCAACACCCTTCTCCTGCGCGTTGAAACCTGCCACCTTCAGTACTTTCAGCATTGCGGCGGTCAAAGTCGTCTTGCCGTGGTCCACATGGCCAATGGTGCCGACGTTGATATGTGGTTTTGTGCGTTCGTATTTGCCTGCCATACGTGTTTAAATTAATGATACTAATAAATTAATTCCCTACTTTAATGTACTTCTGCGTGCATCTGCGTTACTTTCTGCGTATATCTGCTTCTATGCCTCATAAGATGCGGAAGAACACTGATAATGACGCAGAATAACGCAGAAAGATTGAAATTCCGATACAATAAATATTATGTTTCAAGACCTAAAGCGCTCGTCATAAAGAGAGTCTTTAAATACAGCCCTGATTGTAGCAAGATATTACCATTAATGCAAGGGTGTAATTTCCACGGTCTGGCGTTTTATTTAAATAAAGTAAATATTTCTCTAGAATTAGCCAAGAAATACTAAACACTCACTAACTCTCTTTTACCAGTAATTGCTCACTTACTTAAACCTATAAGCGAAGGAATACCAATTTTTCGAGGATTTAGGCGTATCAAGCGGCTAGGTCGCGTCCGCAGAAAAATTGTGTATTCCTGAGTGGGAAAGAACCTGAGTGAGCAATTACCCTCTCCTCTTCACCCCGCTTCTTGTTTCCTGGATAGCCAGTGCGATCTGCTTGGGCACTTCTTCATAATGGGAAAATTCCATGGTGTTGGAAGCGCGCCCCTGTGTCATTGAGCGCAGGGTGGTCGCATAGCCGAACATCTCCGCCAGAGGGACGAGCGCATCGATAATCTTCACGCCGCTGCGGTCCCGCATCTCTTTGATCTGTCCGCGCTTCGCATTCAAATCTCCTATCACCTCGCCCAGAAATTCTTCCGGCGTTATTACTTCCACTTTCATGATAGGTTCGAGCAACACGGGCAACGCTCTTTTGCACGCTTCCTGGAACGCGAATGATCCCGCGAGTTTGAATGCCGCTTCCGATGAATCGACTTCGTGGTACGAACCGTCATACACGGTGACCGTCATGTCAATCACGGGATATCCCGCGACGACGCCGTTCTCAAGCGCTTCTTTCACGCCCTTCTCAATGGCGGGGATATACTCGCGCGGAATGGACGCTCCTTTTATTTCATCGATGAACTCGTAGCCCTTCCCCCGCTCTTGCGGCGCCACTCTCAGCCAGCAATGGCCGTATTGCCCGCGCCCGCCTGTCTGCCGGATGTATTTCCCTTCCCCTTCCGCCTCATCTTTGATCGTTTCTTTATATGCCACCTGCGGCTTGCCCACGGTCGCGCCGACACTGAACTCGCGCTTCATTCTTTCCACAATAATTTCAAGATGCAGCTCACCCATGCCTGAAATAATGGTCTCGAGCGTTTCCTCGTCTGTCCTGATGCGGAAGGTGGGATCTTCCTCCGCAAGACGCTGGAGCGCGATGCCCATTTTTTCCTGATCCACTTTCGTCTTCGGCTCGATCGCGACAGAGATAACCGGCTCGGGAAATACAATGGACTCGAGCAATATAGGATGGTCCGGATCGCACAAGGTATGGCCGGTAGAAGTGCTCTTCAATCCCACCGCCGCGGCGATCTCTCCTGCAAACACTTCATCCACATCTTCCCGGTGATTCGCATGGAGCCGCACGATCCTGCTGATGCGCTCGCGCTCTCCATTGCTTACATTGAGGACGTATGATCCTGAGGTCAGGTGCCCGGCATACACGCGGAAAAAAGTGAGTTTTCCCACATAGGGGTCAGCCGCAACCTTAAAGGCAAGCGCAGTAAACGGCTCATCATCCGATGCCTTGCGTGAAACCGCGGCGCCGGTCTTGGGATCAGATGCCACTAAATCAGGCACATCCAAAGGAGAAGGAAGATATTCCACGATTGCGTCAAGAAGGAATTGCACTCCTTTATTTTTCAGCGCAGAACCGCAAAGGATGGGGATAATCTTGCACTGGATCACTGCCTTTCTCAATACTGCTTTTAATTCCCCCAAGGCGGGCTCCTTGCCTTCCAAGTACTGGCGCATGAGGGTATCGTCATTTTCCACTATTGCCTCAATGAGCGCGTGGCGCGCGGTTTCCGCAACTTTGCTTAATTCAGCGGGGATTTCTTCTTCAGTAATTTCCTTACCCCATTCGTCATGGTACAGGTATGCCTTGCGAGTAAGGAGATCAATGATGCCTTTGAATTTTTCCTCATCTCCGATGGGGATCTGGAGCGGGTACGCATTCTTGGCGAGCCTTGTGTGTATGCTCTTCACGTCCGCCCAAAAATCCGCGCCCATCCGGTCGAGCTTATTGATGAAACACATGCGGGGCACATTGTAGCCGTCCGCATAACGCCAGTTCGTCTCGCTTTGCGGTTCCACTCCTGCCACGCCGTCAAACACCACGACGGCGCCGTCAAGCACCCTCAAACTTCTCTTCACTTCCACGGTAAAGTCAATGTGGCCCGGAGTATCGATGAGGTTCAGCCGGTGCTTATTGCCAGGATCGGACGTCGGCGCCCAGAAACAAGTCGTCGCGGCAGCGGTAATGGTGATGCCGCGCTCCTTCTCCTGCTCCATCCAGTCCATTTCAGCCGCGCCTTCATGGACCTCCCCGATCTTATGCTTCTTGCCAGTATAAAACAGCACGCGTTCAGACACGGTGGTTTTTCCCGCGTCAATGTGGGCGATAATGCCGAAATTTCTCGTTTTCTCTAATGAATATTCCCGTGGCATACCCGCCTAAATTTTGCACTTCATTAAGTGCATAATATGGTAATAAGGAATGAATCGACCAAATGAATCTATACCTAGTGCCGTTACAATTTAATTCGGCTATAACTGATATGCTTATTTTACCATCTGTATTGAAATACTAATCTCTTGCGTGTCGCAAAACTTAATTGTAACGGTACTAGTTCATGCCCGCAAAACTTAGGCGGGCGAATATGAAGTTTGATGGTGAAGCTCCACGGCTTTATAGCCGTGGCATCTTCACGTTCTTCGGCGGAACCCGCCGAAGCGTATCCGCCTTCGCTTGGAGGCTACGGCGGATTACCCGCATCGCATTCATCCACCCCGCCATGGCGGGGTGGCTTTCTGCGGAGGCGGGTAAAAAAATAAATCCTCCCCTTCTCTCTCCCTCCTTCTCCTTCCGCAATCGTGCGTGAGCGCATGAACCTTCACTTGATGATCGGGGTAAACTGATTTTCGCAGCGATTTTTCTTCAGCGAGAGCTGCGCTTGCGAAACCCTCCGCAACCGGCCCCAGCACGGTCTCTGATGTCAGTCGGAGTGGGGCTGGTGAGGCGGAGTGCGGTCCCGCGCTGGCGGGACCGACACGTGTTTCGCAATGTGCAACTCGAGCGACTGCGTGAGTCCATCATCGGCAATCCCGAGCGTCTACCCATAGCGGGCGAAATGCGCAAACGCGCGGTTCGCTTCCGCCATTCTCTGCATATCCATTTTCTTTTTCATGGCCGCGCCCTCACCCTTCGCCGCCTCCTGCAGCTCTTCCAGAAGTTTCTTGTGCATCGGTTTTCCTTTCCGGGCTCTTGAGGCATCAATAATCCACCGGAACGCGAGCGTGTTCCTGCGGTCGGGATTTACGGGAAATGGAATTTGATAGTTGGCGCCCCCAATCCTGCGCGGCCGTATTTCCAGCGCCGGCCCTACATTCTTCATGGCCATATCAAACACCGTGAGCGGGTCAGCGCCTGCGCTTTTAATGGCATCAAACGTGCGGTAGAGCACATTTTGCGCGGTTGATTTCTTCCCGCGCCGCATGAGGTAATTGATGAATTTCGCAATCGTCACCGATCCAAACTTTGGATCCGGCGCAATTTTTCTCTTTGGTGCTTTCTTTCCACGCATAATAACTAAATCAAAATGCAAAATGCAAATCTCAAAATGATGGTATTACGTCCCGCTGAGGCGGGACTCCATAATTTTGATTTTTGGACTTTGATTTTTGGATTAGCATTTTCATTTCTTCGCCTTCTCCCGCTTCGCGCCGTACCGCGACCTTCCCTGTTTCCTCGCCTGCACGCCGCCGGTATCATAGACTCCCCGCACAATATGATAGCGCACCCCGGGCAAATCCTTTACCCTGCCGCCGCGCACCAATACAATGGAGTGTTCCTGCAAATTATGCCCCTCGCCGGGGATGTACACAGTCGCTTCTTCGCCGTTCGAGAGCCTCACGCGGGCGATCTTCCGTAAAGCAGAGTTCGGTTTCTTGGGCGTCATGGTGGTCACCTTGAGGCACACCCCGCGCTTATAGGGGTTTCCTTTATCAAGCGTTTTCCTTCTGCGCGTAAGCACGTTAAACACCGTCTGCATGGCAGGCGATTTGGTCTTGCGCTTGAGGCTCTTCCGCCCTTGGCGGACTAATTGGTTAATGGTCGGCATAAAAAATCGGTATAAGACGATAAGTCCTATACGTCCTTATCATATGACCTATACGACTTAAGTTACTTATTACGCTTTATAATTTACCAATTCTTTTAAAAAGTGTCAAACTGCCTTACCCGGCAATTCCTGTGAAGAGACGGAAAAGGAATGCCATAAGCGGAAGAAGCGCGCTCGCGAAATAAAATATAAATAAAATAAAAAGCACGATGCCATACCGCTCAAAAGTGTGCTCCATCCCCCGCCAGGAATCCGGAAGGAGCGCGAATAATATTTTCGAACCGTCAAGAGGAGGGATGGGCACGAGGTTAAACACCGCCAGCATCACATTCGCCCATACGCCTACGCTAAGTATTTCCAAAAAGGAGGATGAGGGAAGGAAACGGACTACCATGCCAAGGAACGCCGCGATTATGAAATTGGATGCAGGGCCTGCTATCCCGACAAGCGCGGGTCCCCATTTCTTATCTTTTAGATTATAGGGATTATAAGGGACTGGCTTGGCATAGGCGAATAAAAACCGCCCGCCCGTGGTAAACCACGCGATAAGCGGCAAAAGAATTGAACCCATGGGATCAATATGCACGATTGGGTTAAGTGTAAGCCTTCCCAAATCCTTGGCGGTCGGATCGCCAAGCTCATTCGCCATCCATCCATGGCTGTACTCATGGATGATCGCGCCCATGATGATGAAGATGAGAAACGCAATATCGGTCATATCTCTACTCAGTTACCATTCCAATTCCGATTGTCATTCCAGACCGGGATCTGGAATCCAGACAAAAAATAAGCAAACAAAACGATGTTTCATTTAACCGTTTAGCATTGCAGCCAATGTAACAATGTAACTATTTAACAGTTTAACAATTTCATTCTCAAGGTGTATATCAATCCTACCACTTCTCATGCAATCTCTACAAATTTGCCTTTTACCGCCAATTATGTTAACCTACCTTCAAGAGAAAATCGTCCCGCACTGCGGGACTCCGCAATTTTAATTTTCAACTTTGTGATTATTAATTTTAGAGTTTAGAGCTTAGAATTTAGAATTTTTCAAGAATATGTCCCGCCGCTGTGATTTTTGCCTTCGTGGTCCTACCAAAATGACCACCCGCTCCCACTCGAATATTGCATCGAGGCGCTGGGTGTATATCAATCTCCAGCCCAAAACCATTGACGGCAAGGGAGTCAAGATTTGTACGCGCTGCCTCAAGACGCAAGCCAAGAAGATGGTAACAAAATCATAACTTCGAATTTTAAAATTCCAAGTTTACCACCCGCATAAAGCGGGCTTTTTATTTATATTTATTGACATTATAGTGGTGTGTAGTAATATACCAAAAAATTGGCCTATAGCTCAACTGGTAGAGCAATCCTTTAGGAAAGGATGGTTAGGGGTTCGATACCCTTTAGGCCGCCAAAAATAAATAGGCCCCGTAGCTCAATTGGTTAGAGTACCTGCTTGACATGCAGGGTGTTGGAGGTTCGAGTCCTCCCGGGTCCACCAAAAAAACTGCGCCCGTAGTTCAACTGGTTAGAACAATGGCTTGGTAAGCAGTAGGTTGGGGGTTCGAATCCCCTCGGAGCGCTCCATAAAGCTGTGCCCGTAACTCAGCAGGTTAGAGTAATCGCCTGATAAGCGGGAAGTCGTAGGTTCGAACCCTACCGGGCACACCATACAAAAGGCCATCATTTACATGATGGCCTTAAAATTTTTTAAACCACAAACCCGCCTCATATCTGGCGGGTTCCTGATTATTACACTGAAACCGATCTACAGTTTTCAGATTTATCTCTCTCGCATATCTTAGACTTAGCTTGAACTTTTTTCGAGCGAGAGTTCAAAGGAATTTTAAAGGAAAAAACTGAACTGAAATTTCCCAAAACCGCTTTCGGGCGGCGGCGAGGCCTCAAAATCGCATATTATTGTTTAAGAATATCTCCCAGTTGCCTTATTGCCTCGCCGTAGCGCGCCCAATCACCATCCCTTTGCGCTCGAACGGCTTCCTCATACGCTCCTAAGGCTCTTCGTATACGCTCCGGAATATCTTGAGGTGGTATTCCACCTGAGGCGGACGGTTTTGTTGTCGCGGACCCTTGCGGCTTTACTCCCGCTCCACTGCCAAAAATTTTCGATAACCCCTCCTCCAGCGTCTCTTCCATGGCAATTTTATTTTCATACGCCACAACCACCCTTTTTAACTCGGGGATTTTTCCGGCTTCGGCCTTGAGATAGAGCGGGCGCACATACAAGAGCGATTCCTCAATCGGAATAACTAAAAGTGGGCCTTGGATTACTTGCGACCCGCCTTGACTCCAAAGCGAGATCTGCTGACTAATCACCGGGTCCTGGTTGATGCGGCCGATGATCTGCTTTGGTCCGAACACAAGCTTGTCTTTAGGAAAACGATAGACCAACAACTTGCCGTAGTTTTCTCCATCGTTACGGGCAACCATCCAGGCGGACAGGTTGTCTTTTGCGCGGGGAGTAAAAGGCAGCATCAAAATATATTCCTCTTTTTTCTCTCCCGGCAACTTCATAATAATATGCCGTGGTTGCATCGGCGGAATCCCGCTCCCACGGGACGCCCCCTCTCCTTCTGACGCAATGGCCGGAATTTCCCACTGGTCTTCTTTGTTGTAAAAAATCTGTGGATCATCCATGTGGTAGACCGAATACGCGGCAGTCTGCAGGGTAAAGATATCTTCGGGATAGCGCAAATGAGAAACAAGGTTCTCTGGAATTTCTGACATCGGTCGGAATGTTCCGGGGAAAATCGTGGCGTATGTTTTTAAAATCGGGTCCTCTGTGTCCGCTTGATAGAAAACGACACTGCCATTATACGCATCAACCACCACTTTTACCGAGTTTCTCACATAATTTACACTCTTGCCATTCAACAACAACGGTTGGGAATAGGGATAACGGTCGCTCGTGGTATAGGCATCGGCGATCCAATACACCTTGCCGTCGGCAATAACGATATAAGGGTCTCGGTCAAAGGTCAAAAACGGCGCGATTTTGGCGATTCTTTCGGCAATAGTGCGGTAATACAGAATACGACTCTCACTGGTTATGTCGTTAGACAAAAGCAGTTTAAGCGATTGGAATTTCACTGCGTAAAAGACACGCTTGATGAAAGAGTTCATCTCCACCCCACCCGTGCCTTCATATGTTGCGTAGACATTTTCTTCGCCTTTTGGATAGTTGAACTCGAGAGATTTGGTTTTTGCGATGACGTAGTCGTTTGAAAGCTCGCCGAAGTAGATCTCAGGACGCGAGATTTTCAGTTCATCCACATCAGATTTGGGCGGCAAATCCTTAACGAATAAAACCGGCAATCCTTCCTGGGTGACTTGATTCATCGGCCCGGCCGCTATGCCATAGCCGTGCGTAAACGTCAGCCGTTCATTGATCCAGTTCCTGTTCGGCAGGCTGGCCGAAGACAACTCCCGCGGAGAGAGCATAATCTGGCGAATTTCTCCATCTATGATATAGCGATCATTATCAACTTCGGCAAACTCGTAATAAGTTCTGATTTCCTGTATCTGGGAAAAAGTTGACAAAAGGGGCTTCCTGTCCCAAAGCCGCATGTTTTTAACCGTGAGATTGTTGGCCGAGATATCAGTGCTGGTTATGGGCTTATCTCCCGAGATTTCTCGTTCCTCGATTTTATCAAGAGCAAACGCCTGACGGGTAGCGGCGATATTATACTTAATAAACGGCGTTTCTTTTACCAGCTCATTGGGGGCAACCACCAATTTTTGAACAAGGGAAGGGATTACTGCTCCCGCGAATCCCACGACAACATAAAGAGAAACTGCTCCGACAAGCAGTGACAACTTTCCCTTCCATACCCAAAAGACGACCGAAACTGCCGCAAGTACAGCCGTAACCATTGAGATCCAAAGCATGAGTATTCTCACGGTTGCGTCTGTGTACGTCGCGCCAAATACTAAACCATCCTGACTCGCGAGCAGTGTAAAGCGAGAAAGGTAGACCCCGGCGGCAATGGTTGAGAGAATTATTGCGAGCAAGATGCCAAGATGAATTCTCGCCGCGCGTTCAATTCGCATTTGTTTAAGTAATTGTAGACTTGCGACATAAAGGCTGCCTCGCAAAAAATATATGATCGCACAGCCGATCAGCGTCAAGATAACGAGTGTTTTCGCGAGACCAAGACCCGCTTGTAAAACAGGGAGAGAGAAGACATAAAATCCGATGTCTTTATTAAAGATAGGGTCTGTCGCGCCAAAAGCCGCGCCTGAAATAAATTTTAATACCTCCTGCCAATTGGCCGCCGCCACAAGTCCGAAAAAGAGCGCGATTGCCACGCTCAACACAACGGCCAATTTTTTAACAATGCGATTGTTCAAATCCACCGGCCGGCCGATTAACGCCTCCGGCAAAATTGCCGTCCAAGAGATTTTTGAGCGGATTGCTAAAGAGAAGTTGATAAACAAAAAAACGGCGGCAAAAATTCCCGCTACCGAAAACAACGCTATTTTAGCGATCAGAGACTTAATAAAGATTTGAGTGTAGCCAACCTCGGAGAACCACCACCAATCAGTAACAAAGGCGACAATGCTTGAAAAAAGGATAAAGACAACAAAAAGCCCAATAAAGGAGATTCGTGTGAGGTACTTTGGAATAGTCATAATGATTATATTATAGAAAATTTTTCCTCAGTTGTTAATATCCACCCGCAAGCGGCGCGACAAAGGCGATAATTAGCAGAACAATCACGGTAATGAAAATAATTCTTTTGACCTTGTCAGACATAAAATTTATTGGCTTTCGCGCTCTTTATGAATCATAATATAGATTTCGAGGAAGGTAAAGAGCAGGTTTAAGACGAGAGGCCCTAATAAGAATCCGAGAGGTCCAAAAAAGCCGATGCCGCCCAAGATAGAAAGTAGAATCAGAAATGGATGGAGCTGTGTTCCTCGTCCAACGAGCTTCGGTCCCAAAAAGTTGTCAACGAGTCCCACGGCTGTCATTCCCCAAAGCAGAAGGCCGACCGCGAAAAACATTTCTCCGCTGAAGTATAGGTAGAGAATCGCCGGAAGAAGCACTAAAGCCGTCCCAATACCGGGGATTAACGCGGTGATTGCCGCAACACTACCCCACAGCGTCGCATTGGGAACTCCGAAGATGGCGAATCCGACCGCGGTTAGTATGCCTTGAATGAACGCCACCATAAGACTCCCTTTGATGACTGAATTAATTGCCAGCGCAAGCTTATTGAAAATTGTTTCATCGTGAATATCTTGCAGGGGGCTTAAAGCGACGACGGCCTCTTTGAGTTTGCGACCATCCTTAAACAGATAATACAGAGCGACGAGGAATATAAAGATTCCAACCATTGCTTTTGCAACATTCGCAAAAAGAGGTCCGAGGTGCTGGAGTAACCAGATTAATCCCTGTTTTAAGTACGGGTTAATATCAATGGAGAATTCTATTGGCACAGGAGAAAATCTCGTGAGGTTCTGCATGGCATCATTCACACCGCGAGAGAGATCCGTTATGTCGTCGCTTTGTGTAAGAAAAGAGTGAAGCTGTGTTGCTTCCTGAAAAATCTGTATGCCTAAAAATGCGAGAGGTACGATAACAACGATAAGAACAGAGATGGTGGCGAGAAGCGCCGCCAGACCCCTTCGCTCGCGCGTAATGGTGAGCGTCTTTTTGTGGAATGGCGCAAAGACGGTTGCAAAAACCATGGCCAAGATAAGCGCATAAAGAAAAGGCTTAAAAATGAAAAGGGCAAGGACAAAAATTCCTGCGAGTAGAATGAGTAAAAAATAAAATTCTGATTTTTGGTGTTTCATGTTATTTTTTCTTCCAAAATTTAAATTTATTAAAAAGTAAAATTCGCCAGCCCAATAATTCAAGACCGATAATTGCTAGCCATGAACCGGGAGTGAGCGGAGTAAAAAAAGCGGCAAGTCCTATTAGCACCAAAACAACGCCGATGGGTTTCTTAATTTTTTGCATTTTCATTGCTTGTTTCTCGTCTTCGTAACAGTCCTTTCGTTATTTCCAATATCGGCACCACCGTTGCCGCCGCGCCCGCAACTATTGCCCAATCAGCGTACGATAAAGCCACGGTCTTAAACGGCACTTGAAGAAAAGGTACATAGATGACGAGCGCCAATAGAAGTAGCTCCCACGCAATAGCGAGGTTCAGCCACCGGTTGGCAAATGGTCGGCGCAATACCGAATAGTGATCCGAACGGAAACTGTATGCCTTGAAAAATTGAATGAGCACCAGCGAGACAAATACCATCGCCATACTCGCGACCAAATCCCGACCAGACTGCAAAGCCCAGACAAACAGACCGACATTGACGAGTGTAGACCATACCCCGCCCGTGACCATCAGCGTAACAACGGAGCGGCTGAAAATTCCGCCAGTCAATTTGCGCGGGGAACGTCGCATGATATTAGCCTCGGGCGGATCCACGGCCAGCGCCAAAGCAGGCAGGCCATCCGTGGCAAGATTCACGTATAAAATCTGCACTGCTGAGAGTGGTAAGGGCAATCCCATAAGCGACGTCACCACCATCAGTCCGATTTCGCCGATGTTTGATGAAATCAAATACATGAGGTATTTTTTTATATTGCTAAAGATAATCCGCCCCTCCTCCACCGCGGCAACAATGGAGGCAAAGTTATCATCGGTCAATATCATGGCCGCCGCTTCTCTGGAGACATCAGTACCAGTAATACCCATGGCAATGCCAATATTGGCTTTCTTGATGGCCGGAGCGTCGTTGACGCCGTCGCCCGTCATAGCCACAATATGGCCGCGACGTTGCAGGGCCTCTACCACTCGCAGTTTGTGTTCGGGCGATACCCGAGCGCAGACGGCGATGTGCTCAATACTTTGTTCTAGCTCGTTATCGCTCATCGCGGAGAGATCGCTGCCAGTAATCACTCGGCCACCGAGGGGCAAAAGGGTCAGTTCCCGCGCAATTGCCTTAGCCGTCACCGGGTGGTCACCGGTGATCATCATGAGTTTAATTCCGGCCTGTCGACAAAGCTCAATGGCCTGTTTCGCCTCCAGCCGGGGCGGATCAATCATGCCAAAGAGGCCCAGGAAAATCATATCTCGCTGCGCCAGCTCAATATCAGTGGCCGGAACATACGCCACTCCAATGACTCGAAGAGCTTCCTCGCCAAAGGTCTGCGTAGCGGCAAGGATAGCAGTGCGCACTTCCTTGGTGAGCGGTTGCACTTCTCCGCTTGTTTGGTAACGAGTGCAGGAGGCGAGAATAATTTCAGCCGCTCCCTTCCCGTACGCCACCGTGCCAAGGGGCGATTGGTGTAGTGTGGTCATTCGTTTACTTTCGGAACTAAAGGGGATTTCGGCCACGCGCCGAAACTGCTCATCCATGAATTCTTTTTGCAGTCCCGCTTTTTCTGCCGCCACGACCAACGCTCCCTCGGTGGGGTCGCCTTTCAAATCCCAAACGCCATCGGTTTTCGCAAGGCGAGCGTCCGAAGAGAGCGCGGCTGCTTGGAGTAAAAGCCGCAGGTTGTCCGTCAACGGATAGGGCTGACCTTGCCATAGAAATTCTCCTCTTGGCTCATATCCGCTGCCGCTCACCTCCAGCACAATTTCGCCATTTAAAAAAATTTTTCGCACGGTCATTTCGTCTTTGGTAAGCGTACCTGTTTTATCCGAGCAGATAATGCTTGTGCATCCCAGGGTTTCTACCGCCGGCAAATGCCGCACCAGGGCGTTCCGTTTGACCATTCGTTGCACGCCAATGGCGAGCGAGATCGTCACCACCGCGGGAAGCGCCTCAGGCACTACCGCGACGGCGAGTGCAATACCAAAGACTATCATCTCAAGTAGCGGTTGCCCTCGGAATAACCCGAGCAGTACGATACCCGCCACCACCGCAAAAGCGGCTTTGGTCAGGGTTTTCGCCACGCGGTCCAAATTTTTTGCTAAAGGAGTTTCTTCCTGCTCCACACTTTGGAGCATCCCCGCAATACGGCCAAATTCTGTCTGCATACCAGTGGCAGTAACTATGGCTCGTCCACGACCGTAGATAGCACTGGTACCTGCAAAAACCATATTGCGACGATCCCCGAGTGGAGATCCTTCCTCACAGGTAAGCTCACTATGTTTTTCTACAGGTACAGATTCACCGGTTAATGCCGCTTCTTCCGCCTTTAGATTCACTGCTTCAATTAAACGAGCGTCAGCCGGGAAGCGATCGCCGGTCGCAAGCACAATAATGTCGCCTGGCACGAGCTCTTGGGCAGGCACTTCTCGCTCCAATCCATCGCGGAAAACCAGAGCTATTGGTGCGGCGAGCCTGCGCAGCGCTTCAAGCGCCCGCCCGGCGCGCCACTCTTGAACAAAACCCAGGACTACGGCAAAGAGTATAATCACCCCAATAGCGATCGCTTCCACCACATGGCCCAAAATACCAGAGAGCGCCGTGGCGACAAGTAGAATAAGAATTAAGGAATTCTTGAACTGATGAAGAAAGAGTGTAAATGGCGAAATTTGGGCGGCGGCAATAAGCTGGTTGGGACCATACTGTTGAAGACGAGTTTGTGCTTCAACATCAGATAATCCAGTAGTTCCGTCGGTCTTGAGTTCAGCGATAGCAGTGGCAGCGGTAAGGGCATGCCAGGGACGGCGGTTTGCTTCATTATTGCCTAAATTCTTATGATGCATAGTTAGTTTTTGATTAAATCATCAACGCCAACATCCAACGCTTTGGCGATTCTCGTTAGTGTTTCAATAGTTGGGTTTGGGTTTGCTCCCGATTCCACTGTAACCACGGTATTAAGCGACAAATCCGCCAGCTTGGACAGGCGATCTTGGGAAATACCTTTGTCCTGCCGGATTTTCTTCAAGTTTTTGGCTATTTTTGAACCTTGATTATTATTTGACATAGGTCTTTG
The DNA here is from genome assembly GCA_041645165.1 of Patescibacteria group bacterium. Classification (NCBI taxonomy): domain Bacteria; species Patescibacteria group bacterium. The sequence continues at coordinate 61,488 of JBAZQN010000006.1, forward strand.
GAAGATATACCATTATATTGTATAGGTTAAAAAGTATCCTTTTACTTTCATCAATTACAATGATAACAAATTTCAAAAGACTTGTCCAAACAAAAGGGAGTTCCTACTTGTCGCCCGCGCACGGGAAGGGTGGGGCAAGGGCGACTATTCTTTTTCTTTTGGACCCGCCGCCCGAAAAATCCGCTGGGGGTTTCCAGCAGGTGGGCAAAAAGGAAGGGGGTTGGGGGGAAGGAATTTTTGCCCATCTGCTCTCCGCGCCGAAGGCGCGGCTGAGGTGGGAGCGGCTCCGCTCTCTTGCTCCTTCAAGAGAAGCAAAGCAAAACATTTTTCAATTCCTTTTAGAAGAAAAAGGGTCGCGCACCAAAATTGAAAAAAGAGAAAAATGTTTTGCTTCGCGCCGCCGTCAGGCGGGCGGAGCCGCAGGACGGGTCAGTTTCGTTCAAAGTAGGTTCGCACTGCGTTCAGTAATTGCGACCAAGTTAGACATTGACAGTTTTCGGAAGAAGGTACGCGCTCGCTTCGCTCGCGCGCTGGGGGGATTTTATTCTGATTTTCCGCCACAATCCGCCATTCGCCCGACCAATCCCAGCCGACTTTTTTGGAGAGCAGGCGGCGGTTCGGGTGCGCGAAGCGCACAACAAATGAAATTTGTATCCAATTTTTTCCTTTCCGCCAAAGGCGGAATACGAAGCCAGTTTTTTAATCCCGCGCTTTACGGCCAAAGGCGACTAACAATATGAACACCAAATACTTTTTATACGCTCGCAAATCAACCGAAGACGAAGAACGGCAAGTGATGAGTATTGAAGCGCAGCTTACGGAGTTGGCTGAATTTGCCAAGCGAGAAAATATTGAAATTGCCGAAACATTTATTGAATCAAAAAGCGCAAAGAAGCCAGGGCGAGAAGTGTTTAACGAGATGATGAGCAGAGTTCAGGAAAGTAAAACTACGGTGGGACTTCTCGCGTGGCACCCGGATCGTCTCGCCCGCAACAGCGTTGATGGCGGTTTGATAATTTACTCCATAGACACCGCCAAAATCGCTTCTTTGCGCTTTCCCACATTTTGGTTTGAGCCAACTCCGCAAGGGCTTTTTATGCTCCAAGTCGCCTTTGGCCAATCAAAATATTATTCCGACAATTTGTCGGAAAATGTAAAGCGCGGGATTCGCCAAAAACTCAGGCGGGGGGAGTGGCCCGGCCTTGCGCCGTTTGGGTATGTGAACAATCCGAAAACACGAACGATTGAGCCAGACCCAACAAAAGCGAGAGTTATCAAAAAAGCGTTTGAAGAATACGCGCAAGGCCGTCATACACTTTTGTCTTTAGGTGAACGCCTGAGTTTTTGGGGCGTGGTGAGCGGAACCGGAAAACCGCTTTGCAAAGCAACGCTCCAACGAATGCTTACCAATAAAGCGCATCTCGGTTTAATTGTCCATAACGACGAAACTTACGAGGGCGGTTTTCCAGCAATTGTTTCCAGAGCGACTTTTGAGAAAGTGCAGGAAGTGTTAAAGAGCCGAGCCAAGCCGCGTCATTCTAAAAAGCGGCATAACTTCCCATTTACCGGACTGCTTACTTGCGGCGAGTGCGGCGCGGCTATTACGGCACAATACGCGCATGGACACGGTGGAACTTACAAATACTATCGTTGCACCAAACGGCTTGGCTCGTGTTCGCAAAGTTATTTGCGCGAGGACTTACTCACCGAACAACTGAAAATAGAAATCTCAAAAGTCGCTCTCTGCGAAGACTCGAAAGAAAAGATGCTGGCGCAAGTGGAAGTGTGGGAAAAAGAAAATATCCAGTCTTCGCAATCTTTCGCCCAAAATTTGGAAAAGGAAATCAAGGAAACCGAACAAAAACTTGATAGATTGGTAAACGCCTTTTTGGACGGAAGCATAGAAAAAGAAACCTACCTTACCAAAAAGGATGAACTCATCACAACCAAAACAGACCTCCAGCAAAGGAAGTCTGATTTTGGGCGAAAGGGAAACAATTGGATCGAACCTTTGCGCGAATGGATTTTAGCCGCTCACCACGCGGAAAAACTGGCTTCGTCAAACGAATTTGATGAAATCAAATCGTTTGTTGAAAAAATTGGAACGAACCGCCGCCTGCTCTCCAAAAAAGTCGGCTGGGATTGGTCGGGCGAATGGCGGATTGTGGCGGAAAATCAGAATAAAATCCCCCCAGCGCGCGAGCGAAGCGAGCGCGTACCTTCTTCCGAAAACTGTCAATGTCTAACTTGGTCGGGGCGGGGAGAATCGAACTCCCGCTACAAGCACCCCATGCTCGCGTACTACCATTATACTACGCCCCGTAAATTGTAGCCCCGAAATCTACTTCGGGGCCATGCATGCCTAACTACCGCCTTGATATCACACTGTGATATCAAGACCTACACCCCGTCAAATTGTAGTCTCGAAAACTAAACTACTCAATGACTTTATGACTTATTGACTTATTGACTAACACAAATGGCTCCAAAGGCTATTAGTAGGCAAGTCAGTCCCTCGCAAGTCAATCGGGCCACGTCTTCCATCAGCTGGCCTCGCACGAGGCTCGGTCAATCCGATACAAGATTCTCTCCCAAAGGAGAAAGGCCGCTGGTTGCTCTCAACCCGATACCGCAGTATCAAGGAAATCAAGCTGACCGACGAAAATTACTTGACGAACCACTTAATCCTACTTATGAGCGCTAAAAGGAGCCACCTCTATTATACCACACCGTCAAGGCTCTTCAAGGTAAACAATTCCCTCAAACTCCAGCTTCGTAAGGTAGAGAAAATGTCCCCTCCTCTACGAAGGACTGCACTGCGAGTCAGAAGCGGTGCAGAGGGAGGTCTCCTGGGGATAACTGGACTGGACACCTTACTCACTATCCCCTACCATAGAAATACTATATGCAAATAACACCCAACCAAACCATGAAGATGAACAAGATGAAGATGTCCTACCCTCAAGGGACTGGTTGGTGTTATGCATAAGGTTTAAATAAAAATTAGGAATACACCTCCAGCCCCAGAGCTGGTTTTTTTGTTTTTACATAATCACAGAAGCCAGTTTAGGCCATTGATACGCCAAAAACACAAAACGTTCATTGACAAGGAGAAGGAATGAAAAAAGTTATTACATGGGTGATAGGATTTATCCTTTCACCTCTAAGCTTTTGGAACGATTTATTTATAAACGTTCCAATAAGCTGGTTCGTTGCTTGGCCGGCGGCACTCATATATCGGCCTGCATTCCCATTCGTATTTTCGGTTGCATATATCGCGACCAACGTGCTGGGAATGCGCATGATGGACACGGCGGTCCATCAAAAAAACAATGGCGTTGTTACATGGGCCAACGCCATCGGCTGTGTGGTGTTACTCGCAGCCGCCAGCTTGGGCTGGATCCCGCTTCCGTTACTCTTTGTCACTGCTTGTGTGGTGGCAAATATGATCGGCGCGATCATTTACCAGATCGCGGGAAATAAAAAGAGGGTCGAACTGTGCATGACCCTTGTTTACACCGCTCTTATAGTAGGAGCGGTATTCATGGAATGGATTCCAATACCCACTCCTTAAAGGCATGACTGATACTTCAAGTCATGCCTTCTGCTTTATGCAAAACTCATAATACGCTGTTTTCGTTCCCGTAAAGCGCAATTATTTTCACGATCGTGAAAATAATGTCCCTTATGTTACCGCAACGCATTCCATGTATCTCATGTTAACACATCAAGTAACACGTGCGGAATCTCATCAATCACATCCGTGGCAAGAAGCCCTTCGCCTTTCAAAGCGCCTGCGAGCTCCCCTGCCTTTCCTGATATCCAGCAGCCTGCTTGCGCGGCAATGAATGGCGTTGCTCCGCGCGCGAGGAGCGCGCCGATAATGCCTGCGAGCACGTCTCCAGTGCCGCCCTTTGTCATGAAGGGTGTGCCTGTGGAATTCACTGCCACTTCCTGTCCGTCAGAAATAATATCCTTATTTCCTTTGAGTACCACGACGCAGCCCAGCGTTCGCGCTGCCTGCTTCACGATTTCTATCCGTTCTTCAAATGGCTTCATGGCAGGATCAATGCCGGTAAGCGCAAAAAATTCTCCTGCGTGCGGGGTAAAGACAAATGGTTTGCCCTTCATCTCTTCAAAATCAATTTTCCTCAACGCACGTATGGCATCCGCGTCAATGACCGCGGGCATGGTGCATTCTTTCATAATCTTCAACAGCGCATCGAACGTACCCTCCTCCCTTCCCGCGCCATTTCCAATGACCATGGCCGTTTTATGTGTCACAAGTTCCCGCATCTTCGGCAAATGCCGATTGGAAATCGCGTCGCCATCAAGCGGCCACGTAACCAGATTGGGATTCGCGCCTGCCGCAGCGTCTGCCGCCCGCTGCGGTGCAACAATGGTTGCTAAATCACATCCTGCCCTCATTGCCGCCAGCGCCACCAGCTGCGGCGCGCCGGTATAGTGCACTGACCCACCTACGACCAAAAGATGGCCATAGTCGTATTTCTTGGCATCCAAAGGACGGGGCTTGTAAATAGAACGTATCAACTCTGCAGATATTACAAATGCCATAAATTATGAAATCCTAAACACTAAACTCTAAACCCTAAACAAATCTAAAATCCAAATATCAAAATCCAAAATGTAAATGTAAAATCTATAAATTTTAATCTATCATTTTGATTTTTGCATTTTGGATTTTACATTCCTCCCCGATAAAACAAAACCTCCCCGTTAAAATCGAGGAAGTTGCAAACATATTAACTCAGGATTAGAACATAATATCTTCCTCTGCCCGCTTGTAGTCGTGGAGGTCTTCCGGAGAAAACCAGTATTCGATTTCATGCGCCGCTTCTTTGGGAGTTTCCGAGGCGTGTACGAGATTGTGGATTCCCCTCCGGTCGCGGTTTGCGGCGGCTGGCGAGTCCACCGAATAATCGCCGCGGATTGTGCCCATCTCCGCCTTGTTGGGCAGGGTGTGCCCGCACACTTTGCGCACCATATCTATCGCATGAATTCCTTCAATGACCATCTTCACCAACGGCCCTTCGGTCATATAGTCAAGCAGCCACCCGCGCACCATTTTGCCGATCTCTTTGGGTTCCCCCGTGCCCAACTCTTTCACTGGATCAAGGCCGTAATGAGAGTACGTATCAAGTGTTTTGTGTCCCAAACGTTCTACCCAAGTGTCATCCTTCGGATAATGCCCATCAATCTGTTCACGGGTTGCAGTAAACATTTTAAGCGCCACGATTTTTAAACCACGCTGCTCAAAGCGCTTCATCACCTCGCCCACCAATCCGCGCTTCACGCCGTCTGGTTTGACCATCACATAAGTTCGTTCTTGTTTGGGGTGAATCATAGTGGAGAATCTAGAAGCTGCCCGATCATCCGATCGGGCATCCGGTCGAATGACCGGATGAATCTAGAATAAGGATAGCATAAAAAAGAAAAAGGATGCAACGTCAAGAAAAAATTCAGCCCTGCTACGCAAAGTGGGCTGTACTGTAGAGAGATACTCAGTTGCTTTCCTAGGTTGCGGTAGCAGGGTCTTTCGACGGGCGGGAGGCACTGGCCCCCCAAATTTTTGCTCCGAACGGAACGGTGGTGCTTGTCAAATAACAGCACCACGGGTGGTCATGCTCCGTCCGGAGCGCTGCCTCGGCGAATGTTCACATTCACAACAGGTGCACACTAACCTGTTGCATCAACTCCGAGGACAATCTATGTTAAGGCCACATCCTGCGAGCAAGGGCTCGCAATCTATGGCTCGAATATTCTGGTGGCCACCAGATGACTAACCCTTTACGAACTTTCAGCTCGTCATTGGTGACCCACCAGCAGTGTTAAGGAGGAGCAAATTTAATTTTATCATCCCTATCCTAGCATATCCACTTACCTTGTCAAATTCCTTAACCTGACACCCTCACCTAACCTCTTCCTTTCTAGGGAGAGGACCGTATAAACTTAGTCCGTCGCTAGTAAATCTCACATCCCCCCGCACATCCGTGCGGAGCACCGTGGCGCCGGCGCGCTCTAATCGCTTCACGGTACGCAAGGACGGATGACCGTAAGGATTATCTTTGCCTGCGGATATGACAGCATACTGGGGCGCGACCGCATTAATAAATTCCTCTGAATTCGCATCCGAGCTTCCGTGATGGCCCACTTTCAGCACATTGCTTTCCAAATCCCACTCACCCGCCGCAAGTATCCCTTCCTCCATTGCAACCGGCGCATCGCCCATGAAGAGAAATGACGATTCTCCGTAGGCAAAACGCAGGACCACGGAAGTGCCGTTTAACTCTTCAACGCGTATCCCTTCCAAACCCTCCTGCGGCGCGAGCACACTGAATTCTCCGTTTCCTAATTCAAACGAATCGCCTGAAGCCACAAACTGCACGGGGATATTTCTCCCCCGCACTTCATCTAAAAACGCAAGATACTCATCGGTCGTGTGCGCCACGCCTGTCATCACTACTTTTTCCACCTTATAGCGCTTCAACACTTCCACTAAGCCTGTCACGTGATCCGTGTGCGGATGAGTAAGCACTACATACTCGATCGTGCGGTCCCACCACGGCAGGGCGCTGCCGAGTTTGCTTAAAATGCCCGCGTCCGGCCCCCCGTCAATGAGCGCTTGCTGTCCTCGGGGAATATTAATCAACGCCGCGTCTCCCTGCCCGACGTCGAAAAACGTAACCTCCAATTTCTTGCTGCGCAGGTATAAGGGAAAAGAATACGCGAGAAACAGAAGGGCTACCGCGCCGATGGCAATAGGGAAGCGATGCGCTTCGATCCCGTGTATTATTTTTTTCCAATAAGGTTCCTGCGCGCGTGCGGGTTGATCCTTTTTCCCCTTCTCTTCTAACATGATGACCGGTTCGCGGAACAGCGATTCGTCAATCGGCACGAGGGCAATTTCCATTGACTGTGCTGCGATCGTTTCTTTCGATTTCATGAGAGAGGGGGCAAAGAAGCGTGCGCGATAGCGCTGTTTAAAATTACCCCAAAGGAGAACCAATAACCTCCTCTGCCACCAGCCGATGATTGCGAGCGCATACAGCGCGACCACCGCAGTCCACGACCATGAAGGCACCTGCAATGCGGCGCCCGGCACTTGAGCGAGTGCGTGCGCAACCGCAAGAAACGCATGCGCCATAACCCACACCATCGCGCCTACCGCTTCTCCCGCAAGAGGAAACACGCCTACGATGCCTGCGATGAATCCAATCGCCATCAAGAATGGCACCCATGGCACGAGCATGAGATTCGCAATCGGAGATATGACGGACACTCGGTCAAAACTGCCTACCAAGAGCGGCAAGGTGGTCACCTGCGCGGCTAAGGTCAGCGCAATGATTTCGCGCAATTTCCATCGCTCGGGGATAAAGGCGAGACGGCGCATGAGATGAGGGCTCACTAAGAGAATACCCACAGTCGCTAAGAATGATAAATCAAACCCAAGATCATCCCGCAAAAGCCTTGGATTCAAGAGAAGCATCCCGGCGGCCACCAGCGTCAAGCCTGACAGCGGCTTATACATCCGGTCGCTCACATACGCGGCGTGCAGCATGAGCCCCATCACCGCGGCGCGCACCACGGACGCGCTTCCGCCCACCAAGACGGTAAAACCACTTATGATGATAACCAGAAAAGGAAAAGCGATGTGCCTGCGCACGAACAGCGTGAGCAATCCGAGGATCCCCGTCGCAATGATCGTGATATTATAGCCGGAGATCGCAATAAGATGGCTGATGCCGGTGCGGGTAAAATCATCATTCACCGATTCCGGAATTCTGCCTCGTGCGCCGGTAAGGAGTGCGGACAAGAATGCGCCTTCAGGCTCCGGTATCACTCTTGCCAATGATGTAATAAAATCCCTTTTCAGCCTGCTAAGCGCCCATCTGATGCTGCGTTTTCCTGCAGTATGGGAAATGACCTCCGGATACGGGCACAATGAGTAAATACCGTCTTTGGCAAGATAACGAGGGTAATCAAAATCATTGAATGGCTCCGGTTTCTTCACCACGCATCTGAATTGGACCACGTCCCCTGTTTCATACTCCACGACCGCAGGCACAGTTGCCAATATTTTTCCAGTCACGGCACGACGCTCATTGTTCACCGCCACCTCATGCGCGCTGACTACTGCGCGCGTCGTCCTCATCCGCATATCGGGATTGGCTGCCACAATCCCAGTGAGCGTCACCTCAACTCCCGCAAAATGAGAAACGTCAAAAAGAGAAGGAGGTTGGAGCGCCCCCGCCAACCTCCCCATGCTAATGGCAGCAACAAGAATTACGGCGCCCAGAATGCGCATTCTGCCTTTCCTCCCGAGCACGATAATGACAATGCCGCATAAACCAAAAGTATAATTGAGCAGCAAAGGTATGGCTATCCACGACCGAAAAGCAATGCCTGCAATAAACGCTGCCGCAAGGGTAAAGATAATGGTGGAGCGGCGGAACATAAATATGAAAAATCCCAAACCCCAATATCCAATGACCAATAAAATCCCAATGACTCAATGACCAATTTTGGATTTGGATTTTGGGTCATTATTAGGATTTGGAAATTGGTTATTGGGATTTACTCCCTGGAGACAGTTTAAGATAACTTTCCACTAAATCATCTAAGCAACCATCGAGAACTTCATCAACCTGCTTTGTCTCATACTCCGTCCGATGGTCTTTGACCAGCTTATACGGCTGCAACACGTAGGAGCGCGCTTGGTTGCCCCATGCCGCTTCCGTGTACTCACCGCGCAGAAGCTGCTTTTCTTCTTCCCTTTTTGCTTCTTCCAAGGCTTTGAGTTTGGAGGCAAGAATCCTCATTGCAATTTCCTTATTTTGAAGTTGTGAACGCTCATTTTGACAAGAGACGGTAATGCCGGTGGGGATATGGACCACACGCACGGCAGAATACGTGGTCTGCACTGACTGCCCGCCATGGCCGGATGAAAGAAATGTGTCTATCCGCAGATCACCGGGCTCGATCTTCATCTCTTCTATCTCTTCGAGCTCCGGCAATACTTCCACCAAGGCAAAAGAAGTATGCCGCATCTTTTCGGCGTCAAAAGGAGAAATGCGCACCAAGCGATGCACGCCGGCTTCGGACTTCAAATACCCATACGCGTAGGCGCCCTCTATCCGCAGCAGCGCGCTTTTGTACCCCGCTTCCTGCCCCCGCGATTCGTCGAGCACGGTGACCCGCCAGCCCCTTTTCTCGCTGAAGCGTAAATACATGCGCAGGAGCATTCCGGTCCAGTCCATGGCGTCCACGCCGCCCGTGCCCGCATGGAGCGCCATGATGACGTTCTTCCGATCATGCGGACCTGAAAGCAATACATGGAATTCCAGTTTCGAGAAAGCATCTTCCAAATCTGCCAGTTTCTTCACCACGTCTTCCTCAACTGAAACGTCCTTTTCCCTCATGGCCAAATCCGCAAACTCAAGCAATTCATCCGTGCCATTGCGCAGCGTCTCCCATTCTTTCTGTTCTTCCTGCATTCCCGCAAGCGCCTGTGATACCTTCCGCGCCACTGCCTGATCAATCCAAAAATCAGGCTTTAAGGTCTTTGCCTCGAGCTCCCGTATCTCTTTCTGCTTCTCGTCCAAATTCAAAAACGCCCATGTGCGCTCAATCTTGCCTTTTAAATTCCTAATGCGGTCAATAAGTTCGTTCATACTTAATGTTCGTAATGGGGTTACGGCAACGAAACCCGTCTCGTCCAACGGATACGTCTGACGTAAACGTATCACAAAACGGACATCATAACCATAAGTAACTATTCACCTTTCCCCAAAGGAAACCTCCCCATCCCCTCCTTTAGTAAGGAGGGGACAAGGGGTGGTGTCTATAACTCGCTTATTTTGGAAAACACTGAATACTAACAACTATAAGGGTTGACTCCATTTTTCAGATACGTTAGTATAAAAACATGAAACAGATGATGCATCTCATCAATAATAATACTTATGCGCGGAGCTGAAGCTGGTCGCGCCCTTTCTGTTTCTCCCACACTTTACGCCAGCACAGCCTCCGCCCCTCAATAAGGGACGGGGGTCTTGATTTTTCCGGGGTAGTTGAGTGGTACAACGCCACGCTGCCTGCCCGCCGAACTCTGGGGTAGTTTAATGGTAAAACGCTACGCTGTTAACGTAGTTAGTGGAGGTTCGATTCCTCCCCCCAGAGTCCGTTGAGGCAGGCGGGTTAACGTGGATTTCGCAGGTTCGAATCCTGCCCCCGGAGTTGCTTCATAAAGAATCTTTACCCCGAGTTTATCTCGAGGCACCCCTGGCAGGTTCGCCCGATCATTCGATCGGGCGCCCCCAGAGTAGAATTATCTATAGTAGCGTCGGAGCTTGTCTCCGACCACGTGGGTGGCAGTTAAACTGCCACGCTACTGTGATATATCCACTGATGCATGAAGGAAATCTATGCCGGATACGCTTGCTCACACCATCCATCGCTATTACACCTATAACTTCCTCAGAGACCTCTTCTTTCTCTCGGCAGTGCTCGTCCCCTTCTTCACTGACTGGGGCGGCATTACCCTTTTCCAGGTTCAAATACTCCAGTCATGGTTCATGTTGTGGATATTTATTTTAGAAATACCGACCGGCGCGGTGGCGGATTACCTGGGAAGGAAATACTCTTTGGCGCTTGGTGCGTTTGCGGCTATGGGCGGCGCGCTCCTCTATGGCAGCATTCCGAAATTCGAAATATTTTTGGTGAGCGAGTTCCTCTTTGCGCTTGGCGCCGCGCTCGCCTCCGGCGCCGATCACGCGCTCATCTACGATACCCTGATAGAGCAAAAACAAGAATCTAGGGCGACCGAGGTATTTGGAAAAGCCCATTCATGGAAATTAGCGGGTATATTAACCTCTGCTCCCTTAGGCAGCTTTCTCGCGTCCCGCATGGGACTGAATGCTCCCATGCTCTTCACTGCGCTCCCACTCGGTCTTGCATCCTTGTACGCCTTATCTCTCCACGAGCCGAAAGTGCACCAAAGAGTATCGGAAAGCGTCCGCTATCTTAAAATTATCAAAGAAGGCTTCCAGTTTTTCTGCCAACATCGCGCTCTCAAACTCTTAGCGCTTGACGTCATCATGGTGGCGTCAGCTGGATACTTCGTCATCTGGTATTACCAGCCGCTCCTCCAGCGCGCCCATATACCGATTGCCTACTTTGGGATTGGCCACATGATCCTCACCTTTGCGGAGATCCTCATCATGCGCTCTGCCGCCTCCCTTTTGAAACTGTTCCGCACGGAAAAGAGGTTCCTTATTTCCACCGCACTCTTCACTGCTATTCCCTTTGCCATGGTGGCGATCTTCCCTTCCCTGCCTACCATACTTTTGTTCATCATTTTTGCAGGAGGATTCGGCCTTACGCGATCAGAATTCGTCGCAGTCTTTATGAACCGCCATATCCCCTCTGACAAGCGCGCTACCGTGCTTTCCTCCATATCCATGTTCCGCAGACTCGCGCTCGTTATCTTAAATCCCCTCATCGGATTCATAGCAACCCATTCGCTCAATGCGGCGCTGCTCGTGGTGGGCGTGTTGCCCTTATCCCTCTTCTTCTTTTCGCCGTTATTTAAACAAAAATACGTAATCAGTGAAGTGTGTAATGACAAAAAATAAAAAGGACATAGAGTAATTGCTTACTGACTTACCTCAGAAGCGAAGGAATACCAATTTTTCGAGGATTTAGGCGCGAGGGACGCTAGGTCGCGTCCGCAGAAAAATTGCGTATTTCTGAGCCGAGTGAGCGTGAGTGAGTAGTTGTGGTATAAATTTTTTACACTCACGTATTTTCGTGGTAAGATAAATAACATTTTATTCCCCTTAATATCATTCTTTTTTCGCTTTTGGAGGGAGCTTTCAAGAATGATGGAGAAAGGCATTGTATGACTCCAGAAGAAGTCATTAAACGGGTAAATGAAGATAACGTTTCATTCATCCACCTCCAGTTCGTGGATCTGCCGGGATCCTTGAAGGAGATCACGATCACGCCAGCGGAATTGCCGCACGCGCTCACAAAAGGCGTATGGTTTGACGGATCCTCGATTGACGGATTCGTGCGCATTTTCGAAAGCGACATGATCCTGAAACCCGACACCAGCACCTATACCGTATTGCCGTGGACGTCGGGCGCGACCAAATCCTGCAGGATGCTCTGCGACGTCTATCAGGAAGAGCAGCCGTTTCCCGGCGATCCGCGCTGGATCCTGAAACAAGCGGCCCAGCGGGCCCGCACGCAAGGATTTACGTATTATACCGGCCCAGAAATAGAATTTTTCCTTCTGGAGCGCAAAGACGGCGGCATGGATCTTAGTCCTCATGACCACGCAGGCTATTTTGACGCCGCGCCCACGGATCTTGCGACGGAATTCAGGAAAGAGGTCATCATCGCGCTCCATGCCATGGGCATTCCTGCGGAAGCGGCGCACCACGAGGTTGCCATAGGACAGCATGAAATAGACATCCGCTACGGCGAAGCAGTGCAGACCGCCGACAATGTCATGACGTTGAAATATGTCATCCGCTCCATAGCCTCGCGGCACAATCTCGCGGTGACCTTCATGCCCAAACCTTATTTCGGCATCAACGGCTCCGGCATGCACACGCACCAAAGCCTCTTCCGCGGCAGCGAAAATGCGTTTTTCGACGCAAATGGCCACTACCGGCTGTCAGACCTCGCGCATTCATTCGTCGCTGGGCAAATCAGGCATGCCCGCGCGCTTTCCGCGATCCTCTCGCCCACCGTCAATTCATACAAACGCCTGGTGCCCGGATATGAAGCGCCTATCTTTGTCTGTTGGGCGCAGATAAACCGCGCCGCCTGGATCAGGGTGCCGCGCACAAGTCCCGGGAGAGAAACATCCACCCGCGTGGAACTGCGCTCGCCTGACCCGTCTTGCAATCCGTACCTCACCTTTGCCGTCATGCTCTCCGCAGGGCTTGACGGCATTGCGAACCGATTGACGCCACCTGCGCCCGTGGAAGAAAATATCTACCATCTGACCCATGATGATATCGCGCATAAAAATATCACCACGCTCCCCGCAAGCCTTAATGAAGCGCTTACTGCCCTAAAGGAAGACTTCATCGTGCGCGACACGCTCGGCCCCCATGCCTATGAAAAATTCCTTGAAGCGGCCGATTCCGACATCGCCGAGTACCGCGAACAGCACCTCCTGCAAGTATCCAAATGGGAACGACAGAGGTATATGAATAGGTAAACGCTGACTGACGCTGAACTTCACGCGGACTTACGCGGAAATATTGAAACCGCTCCGATATTGAATCGGAGCGGTTGGCGTATAGTGGCGTAGTGATGGCGTCTTCTGGCTTCTACTTTGTTATTGTTCCTTAAACTGCTCGAGTTTTACCCTTACTTCCTTCTCTTCGCCTTTATGTAAAATTTTCAGCGTCACGGTATCGCCGGGCGAGTGCTCAGCGATAAGCCGCGCGAGAGAATTGTCTTTATCCACCTTTTGCCCATCAAGTTCCAGGATAATATCATTTTCCACCAATCCCGCCTTGTCTGCCGGCGACCCCGGCATTATGGCAAGATCCGTGCGCTGCTCGCCTCTCGTAATGAGTGCGCCCTCTTGCACCGGCAGCTGATTCGCTTTGGCTATCTCTTCATTAATCATTACATAACGCACCCCCACATACGGACGTATAATTTTGCCGTATTTTTCCACGGAATCTATGACGCGTTTTGCTTCATTAATGGGGAGCGCAAATCCTATGAGCTGGCCTGCCTGCGACATGGCGGTATTCACGCCGATTACTTCGCCTTGGAGATTTAGCAGCGGGCCGCCGGAATTCCCCGGATTGATTGCCGCATCGGTCTGGATGGCTCCCTCGATCACCTCGCTCCCGTCCGCGGTGCCGGATGCGGTCACCGTGCGGCCGATGCCGGAAACAACTCCCTTGGTCACGGTATTGCGGAATTCGCCCAAGGCATTGCCGATCGCGATCACGGTTTCCCCGATCTTGACGGAATCAGAATCGCCGAGGCTTAATGGCGTGAGGTTTCTCATGTCAATTTTCACCACTGCGAGATCAAGCACGGGATCGCGCGCGAGCACAGTCGCGGTATAACGCTTCCCGTCATTCATAAGTACCGTGTATTCGGCTTCAGTATCATCAACCACATGCTTATTGGTGAGGATCAGGCCATCGCTCGAAACCACAAACCCCGTGCCGCCTCCCACCTCCTGCTTGCCCTGCGGAGCCTGTTGCTGGAATTGGGGGAGATTAAACTGAAATCCGGGGAACTGGAAAAAGAAATCGTTAAAGGGCGACGAAAATGGCGTGTTGGAATAAACCTTTGAAAGGTCTTTCGTCACGATAATGGAAACCACCGCGGGTGATGCGCGTTTTACCACCTCCGTGGTAGCGTCTTCCTCGCTCAAATCCGCTCCTGACAATGGCAGCGCACCGCCCTCGTTCCTCACTTGAGCACTTTCCTGCAGTATGGTACTGCGGGATACTCGCAGAGGAGAGGGAAGAAAGTTAAAAATAGATGAAGTGGAAAAAAGCGCGGCCGCATATCCGGCAATCCCGCCGCTTATGCCCCCAATAAAAAAACTGATAAGCACCACCACGACCGCAGTCCTGCCTGCTCGCGCAGGCGAGCCGGCGCGGGAGGGTGGCGATAGGTTTGGATTATTCATACTATCCATAGGTATCTATTCAATATTCAGTAGTCTTCAGTGTACCATTCAGTGTTATTCAGTGTTCACCTTCCTTGCTCAAACTGTTTTAATTGCCCCTCGAGATTCTCAAATATTCCCCCGCTGCTCTTCAGAGATCCGCTCACATCCAACAACTCTTTGTAAGTGCTTCCGTACTGCTTTATGAGCGGGGGAAGATAAATAATCGCCGCAATAAGTGGCGCAATGATGAAGAAGAGATACAGCGTGCTTATGACCCGCCCCCAGAGAATATACTTCCTCACTTTTTCAGAATTTGCGTACAGCGCGCGCAACAAGGTATCATGCTCCTTGAGTATTTGTTCCATTTTTTCGAGTCGTTGCGTTTCGGGTAAATCCGGCATACCTCATATATCAACATCCAACGCCACACATGGCGAGGATGGTAGTGTTCATTTGTATGGTTGCGACCTTGAGTTGTTGATGCATAATCTTGTGTAATGATACGTTTGGCGATCGGTGAGGGGGCTTTAAGATACCGCTCAACACTCTGACCCATACTCTCTCTCATAAATCTTATTTTCTGCTCATGAGGTTAGCCTCCCTCCTGGATGGTTGTATTGCGGGGCATAGTACTCCTATCATAGCAAACCCTCCTCTAACCCGTAAAGCGTTTTATCCCCTCCACGCTTTCCGCTATACTATACCTGCCTTCACGCAAACGTAAATTAGTAATTGCTCACCATCTTCAACTCGACGCGAAGGAATGCCAATTTTCGAGGACTTATGCCTGTGTCAGATAGGCATAAGCGCGAGGGCCGCGAGATCGCGTCCGCAGAAAATTGTGCATTCCAAGCGGCGAGGGCTGTTGAGTGAGTAATTACATCAATAAAATTACCCATGTTACAAAAACGCACTATAATCATCACCATTATCATAGCCTTCGGTTCGTGCCTGGTCGGATTTGCAGGATATTATCTCTCCACATATTTCTTCTACAATACTCTAGAGCAGAATATTTCAACCATTACGCACGAGCTAACTCCTCCGCTCCCAGAAGTCTCTCCAGGCACACATCCCCTTACAGGTCTACCTTACCCTGCGACAACGCCGATCCGAAAACCTTTCGCCGTCGTAATAGACAATACGCCGGAAGCGCGGCCTCAATATGGCTTATCAGCGGCTGATATCGTTTATGAAACGCTCACCGAAGGCGGCGTCACGCGGCTGCTCGCGCTCTTCTCCTCTCAACAGCCGCTCCGGATCGGGCCCATACGTAGTGCTCGCCCTTACTTTATCCGGCAGGCTCAAGACTGGGATGCTGTTTTCGCGCATTCAGGAGGCAGCACACACGCACTAGAAATGCTCAAAACAGGGGTTCCGCGCATTAATAATCTCGATGAATTCTCCAACGGCAATGCGTTTGTGCGCACCTCACAAACCCCGCCGCACAACCTCTTCGCCTCTTATGTAGCGCTGGAAACCCTTGCGGAAAATAAAGCATTGCCTCTCGACCTTACCGCGCTCCCCAGCTGGGCCTATACCACAAACACCCCCGAAGGTCCTACGACCACTTCCTTTACCATTCCTTATAACCTTGCTTCCATGAAGGTTTCTTATCAATATGACGAATCCTTGCAGACATACACCCGTGTGCTCGGCGGCCAGCCGCACCGCGATGCGGAAACGAATAAGCCGCTCTCTCCTGCCAATATAATCCTTGAGTTCAGGGAAATGGCAGATATCCCTGATCCGCAAAAACTGGGGCTGATTGATTTTGCGTATGCGGGCGCAGGAGACGCAATGGTCTTCACGAAAGGAAAAAGGATCAACGGCCGCTGGACCCGTTCCAGCGACGGCCCCACCGTCTATGCCACCATCACCGGCCGCACCATAGCGCTTAAGCCCGGGCAAACCTTCATCGATGTGCTCCCCGCCACCATGCGCGAAGAAATACTTTCAACAATACAATAAGTTCCATAGATTTTCCCCTCGTATTTCAACATACCAGTAATAATCAGTTAAAAAAAAACGTCCGCATTAGCTACGATCGTACTATGTACGGACGTTTTTATTTAGTGTATATTTGAGCCATACCACCCACTCACCATTCTCTTAACCGTGTTATGTCTCTACGCACTTCTGTCCCCCTCACCGAACAGCTCATTGGTTTCCTCTCCGGACTTGAGGATATGTTTGATTTCCCGCGCTCTATGCGGCAGGTGGTATATAAACATGAATATGAGCATTATAAACTCATTCGACGGCGAAGTGCAGCCATCCGGCGCGAACGCGAACGCGTGAGGAAAGCGCTCTGGAATCTTGAAAAGGCCGATCTCATTACCATGATCCACGGTAAGAAAGGCGCCGAGCAGTATCGTCTTACTCCGAAGGGCTGGTTAAAATTTGGCCTTGTATATTCTCCCAAGTTAAAAAAAGCGATACCATCCAAATCAATTGATACAATTAAAGAAGGCTCCTATGTCGTCATTTTCGATATCCCAGAAAAATATCGAAGGTTCCGCGATGTGCTGCGTAATATCTTACTAAATATTGGTTGCAAACCACTCCAAAAAAGTATCTTCCTCACCACTGATAAGGACACGATCCGCTTTGTCGCGCGTATTATCGCAAATTGCGAACTCGAGGATCGCGTTAAAATCCTTCTAGTGAAATCTATCCTATAATTCCCCTTTCAATCATTTTTACATCACCGATATAGATCATTAGAAACTGTTACCGTAGAGGGGATTTAAAATTGGGATCGACCGCAGCGCTTTTGAGTATCGTACAGGATTTGTAATCGCTTTTCAACTTCACGTTTCAG
>JBAZQN010000007.1 GCA_041645165.1 Patescibacteria group bacterium
GATATCGATGCCCACATCAAGAGCAGCAAGCGGCGATTCCAGCGGCATCCTAATCTCCTCACCGGATTCCTTAAAGAATCAACCTTATTTGAGAAAGAGCTGTCAACTTAATTGGAAATATTCAATAGAATGAACCGCAATCGAATCCGGAGCTGCACGAGAGCGCAGTTCCAGATTTTGTGCCATCAGGTCGCTAATGGTTCTTTCTCGAGCGACCGCAATCATCAAATCCATCGAATTTTTCGCTGTTGAACCGGCTTGGTTCGTCCCGATGGTTTGATCGTCTTGAGCCATGTTCGCATTGGATGTCGCGATCGGCTCTGCAGTCAGGTTGAAATTCCCATTCAGGGATTCGGGCGGACCGACGCAATCGGCCGCCAGGTTCATGTTGACTCCAATCATCGCACTATTCGAATTCTGATCCCCAAAGGATGGCGGGGACAGTACCAGAATGAACATTACGACGACTAGGAGGGTTATGAAGCGTAACATATTACCTCCATGGATTAGTGTGAGAAACAAAGAGCTCTATTTATTTTTACCCACGTATATCATTCGTTGCTTCCGAAGCAAATGTCTATGCCTTTCTCAAGGGCTGGGGAATTTTGCTTTTTGTTTTTTAGTATATCATGGGCAAGTTAAACGTAGCACAAATTCAGCTTAAATCAAGGGGTTTTATCCACATTTGCTTGCCGCTGACTTACGCTGACTAAACGCGGACAGACGCAGACATGCACGCGGACTCACGCGGAATAATAAAATCAGGCAACAATACAAACCTCTACGAACCTCCCGTCATTCCGGGCTCGACCCGGAATCCAGACAAAAAAACCAATAGAATTGTGTATTTACTGTTTGTTTTATTCTGGATTTCCGACTCCGCCTGCTGGCGGATCGGGAATGACAATAGGGCAATATGAATAAAAATCAAAACAAAAAACCGCCTTTGTGGGCAGTTATAGGGTTTCCGCGTTCTTCTGCGTGATATTCCGCGTGTTTCTGCGGAAAACCTCAGGGTTTTATATACCTCTCCTTCGCGGCGGCGTGTTCGTCGAGGGTTTTAGAAAATACCGTAGTCCCGTCCTCGCGGGACAGGAAAAACCAGTAGTCAGATTCCTGCGGCGAAAGCGCGGCTTTGATGGCTGAAACGCCGGGATTCCCGATCGGCCCGGGCGGAAGGTCCGGATAGAGATACGTGTTATACGGAGAATTGAATTTAAGGTCTGTCAGAGACGCCGCGCGTGCGCTTTTCCCTGTCGCGTAATTCACGGTCGAGTCCGCCTGCAGTGGAACCCCCGCATCAATACGTTTCCAGAAAATACCAGATACAATCGCGCGATCCGCGTCTAAAGGCACTTCCGCCTCGATAATGGATGCCATAGTGATGATTTCATGGCGCGTATGGTTTGAAGTTTCAAAACTGCGCGCAAGCATCTGATCACCTGTCTTCTCGAGAAAATTTTTAAGCATTTTCTCAATTAGATCTTCTGGCTTCGCGTCGAAGTACAGCCGGTACGTGTCGGGAAACAAATATCCCTCAAGTGCGTTTAATTTTTTGGGAATGCTTACGACAAGCGAGCAGACGTTTTCAGAAAACGGGCATGAGGCCGGTATCTTTTTTACCGCCGCCAAAAATATACCCTTGGCAAATACTTTTTCCTTTGCCAAATATGCTTCAATCTCCTCTGCGGTCCACCCTTCGATAATCGTTACCGTGCGCTCCGGTTTCCCCTCTCCTTGCGCGAACAGGCGCGCGATCGCGGCAACGCCGGCATTCTCCGGTATGACATAGGTGCCAGCCTGAAATTTGGATCGCAAACCAGAAATAAAAGAATAAAAAGAAAATGCAAACGAGTTCCTCACCGCGCCTGCCTTCTCCAGTGCCTTTCCCAATTCAATGAAATTCTGCCCCGGCGCCACGGTGAACGTGAGCGGCGCATCTCTCCCCTTAAGCGGCCGCATTCCCTGAAACATAAAAAAAGAACCAACGATAAAAACTGCCAGAATTAGGTAAAGCAACCACCGTGGTTTATTTCGCCTTAATTTCATAAAAGACTTGGTAATTTTCAATTTTCATTTATCAATTTTCAAATAATTTTCAATGAATCAATGTTTCAATGTTTGAAAATTGTGACATTGAGTCATTGATTGAAAATTGTAAATTGAGCATTGAAAATTTGAGACTCGATTCGGTCATAGTTCACTGTTCATTGTTCACTGATATTTACAAATATTTAGTCAATCCTTTCTTCTTCAACATTTCCACGATCTTCTTCACTTCCTGCGAACGCTCCTTATGGCACAGGAGTAGTGCATCTTGCGTCTCCACCATGACAAGATTTTTCACGCCTATCAAGGCCACGAGCTTATCCTTTTCAGGCAGGATCAGGTTGTTCTCCGCATCAATGCTGATCATCTTTCCCCGCGCCACGTTTTTCCGCGTGCGGCCGGACAATATCTCGTGCACCGTGCGATAGCTCCCCACGTCCGCCCAGCCGAATTCGGCAGGGATGACCAAGACGTTCTTTTTCAGTTTCTCGGCAATCCCATAATCAAACGAAATCGAAGGGAGCGTCTGAAACGCGCGCTTCACTGCGGCTGCGGCATTCCTCGTATGCCGCGCGCGGACAATGCGGTCAAGGCCGTGCGAGACCTGTGGCAGATGGGTCCTATAGAGGGACAGTAGATGATCGGCGCGCACGGTGATGACGGTGGGATTCCAAAGATAGCGCCAGCTTGAGAGGTACTGTTTGGCGCGAGCGAGAGACGGTTTTTCCGTGAATGATGTCACGGTGAACGCCTCGAGATTCCCGTATTTCATGACCGGCAAGCCCATTTCTATATAGCCGTAGCCTGTTTCCGGATATGTAGGGTTAATACCCACCAGCACGGCATGGTCCTTGCGTTCTTTAATAATGCGCGCCGCAAACTCAATCGCTTTTAAGAATGCATCCGGATTCCCGATCCACGCATCAGAGTTCACGGTCACGAGCATCGCATCCGGATCGCGGTCAAGTAGCACGGTCGCGGCATACCCCAATGCGGCCGCCGTATTGCGGCGCACCGGCTCGACGATGAGATTGCGCGCGGGCAGCCGGGGAAGCAGTGCGCGGACTGCAGCGGCGGAAGAGATATTCGTGGACACATGCACCGCGCGCCGCGGGAATCCTCGCGCCAAATTTTTATACGCTTGCTCAAGCAAGGTAAAGGAACCGAAAAAAGAATGAAGCTGCTTTGGGCTCTGGGTGCGGGAAAGGGGCCACAGCCGGGTGCCCACGCCGCCCGCGAGGATGACGGGGTAGAGATGTTCCTTTGAATACTCCATAAGGTAGATTAATTTTCAATTTCTCCCGCTTAGGCGGGATCCCACTGACATTTAAAGAAAATGATCAAAGAGCGGGACAATGTTCAATTTTCAAATAATTTTCAATGAACCAATGATACAATGTTTGAATATTGAATAATTGAATCATTGACTGAAAATTGTCTCCCTTCGGGAGATCCCCCGTAGGGGGAGAAATTGAGCATTGCAAATTTATTATTTTATTGTCTTCTGTATTACTTTAATAATTTCCCTTGCGACTATGGCGGCCCCATACCCAAGGATCATGCCCGCGGCCACATCCGCGGGATAGTGCGCGCCGATGTAAATGCGGCCTAATCCTACTAGTAATGCGCTGAACAGGAAAAGCACGCCGTATTTAGGATAATAGAAAAGGAGAGAAAACGCGAGAGCAAATGCCACGGTCGTATGGCCGGAAGGAAACGCATAATCCGCAACGCCGGTGGTGAATAAATTTTTTACTCCCTCGTACAGATACGGTCTCGTCCTACCGAAAATTTGAGCAAGAATCATCCTCACTCCCCCGCCTAACCCGACGCTGAGCGCCGTGGCGGCTATTGCCCACACACCACGCAATACTTTTTTCCCATCTATTATAAAAATAGTACGCGGCGCGCGCGGCGTGCCCGAAGGGAAAAACCATGTCCTGCGGGGAGGCGCTATGATTGCCTCTTCAGGTGCGCGCGAACCGGGAAACAGCAGCAACAGCACTGCCGCGAATCCCATGACCCAAATGAGCGCCTTTGCCGCAAAAATCCCGGCCATATCAAGAAGCGCCGATGTCCCCGCAAGGCCGTTGATGGAGAAGAAGAGAAGGTGGTCGAGGCTTTTTAGTGCGTCAATGAAATCCATATAAAGTGAGAAATCCTAAATCCTAAATTCGAAACCCTAAACAAATCTAAAGTCCAAAATCCCCATACATAAAATATGTTTTGAATTTCGATTGTTTGAAATTTTGTATTTATTTAGGATTTTGTGCTTAGAGTTTAGAATTTTTCAACTGATCGCTCTCCCAATCATCTCCACGGGCTGGGGAAGCTCGAGTAAACTCAATATGGTCGGCGCAACGTCCGCGAGCACCCCTGCAGGTTTCAGCGTGGCAAGATCAGCGAGATTCTTCAATCCCCCATGCTCATGCCCCTTTCCCGCTATAATGCAAGGGACGGGCTCGCTCGAATGCTCTTTGTCTATCTCGCCGGTTTGTGGTTTCAAGAGCCCTTCCGCGTTCCCATGGTCGGCAGTGATCACAGCAACACCGCCGTCTTTCACGATCACATCCACCAGTTCCCCGAGCATGAGGTCTAGAATTTCCACCGACTCGATGGTCGCATTGAGATTGCCGGTGTGCGCCACCATGTCTGCATTTGCGAAATTGAGCATGATGACGTCATAGACGCGCTCGGTGATGGAAGAGATCACCTTGTCCTTGATTTCCGCGGCAGACATGCCCGGCTGCATGTCATAAGAAGGGACTGCGGGTGAGGGGATGAGGATATTCTGCTCCCCCGGATAGGGGTCTTCCTTGCCGCCATTTAAAAAATAAGTGACATGGGCGTATTTTTCTGTCTCGGCAATGTGCAGCTGAGTGAGCCCTTTTTGGGAAATAACCTCTGCCAGGCAATGGGTAATCTCCTGCAGGGGAAATGCGACGAGCACCGGAAGGTGGGCATCATACTGGGTCATGGTGGCGACAAGGAGATTGCGGGGATGCGTGGGGCGTTCGAATTTGGTAAACGCGGGAAGAAAGAGCGCCTGGGTGATTTGACGCGCGCGGTCCGCGCGGAAATTCGTAATGATGACGCCATCGCCTTCTTTGATGGGAGCAACCGGCTTCCCCTCTTTCAGAATCACCGTGGGCGGGAATTCTTCATCAAAAACATGCAACTCGTAAGATTGCTTTATCGCTTCAGCCGCATCGGTTGCCGTATGCGATGACTCGCCCCGCACCATGGCTCGATATACTTCTTCCGTGCGGTCCCAATGGTTGTCGCGGTCCATCGCCCACCACCGCCCCGACACGCTCGCAATCTCCCCTGACCCGCCTTCGCGCAGGCTGCGAGCAAGCGCCTCCACGCTCCCCTTACCGCTCGCGTACGGCGCGTCCCTCCCGTCCAAAAAAACATGGCAGGCGATGCGGTCCACCCCCCCGCGGCGCGCGCACTCCACCACTGCCGTGAAATGCTCTATCGAGGCGTGCACATGGCCGGTGGAGACCAATCCGGCAATATGGAGCGTGCCTTTTTTTTCTTTCACCTCTTCAATCACTTTTCCGAACGCAGGATTGCTGAAAAAAGAGCCGTCCCGTATGGCATTATTAATCCTCTGGATTTCTTGATATACGATGCGGCCTGAACCGATATTCAAATGGCCAATCTCCGAATTTCCCATTTCGCCCCAGAGCGCGCCCACCGCATCGCCTGCGGCCTGCAGCGTCACGCTGCGGTAAGTGCGGACATAGCGGTCAAGGTTGGGAGTTTTTGCAAGCGCAATGGCATTGCCGCGGCTGGGAGGCGCTACCCCCCATCCGTCTAAAATAATGAGCGCGACTGGCCGTGGACGAGACATAATAACATGATACTAATCAACGAATGTATGCGAATGATACTAATACCTGCAAATGTGAGTGATCAATCGAATTAGTATTTATTTGTATCATTAGTATGAATTAGTATATTGGTATCATTTTTTCACGATAAGGCTCTTGCCTGTCATGGCCTCCGGCTGATGAATGGCGAAAAGCTCCAAGATGGTCGGCGCCACATCCGCGAGCTTTCCCCCTTCGCGCAACGCAGGGCGCGCATGGGCAGGAACACGAAAATCGCATAGGACAAATGGCACGGGATTCACCGAATGTTCCGTATCTGGCTGGCCGCTTGATTCGTCGATCACTTCCTCCACATTGCCGTGGTCTGCGGTCACGACCAGCACCCCTTTCTTTTTCTTCACCGTTTTCACAAGCCTTGCGAGGCAACTATCAACCGCCTCAACTGCCTTAATAGAGGCCTGGAGATTCCCGGTATGCGCTACCATGTCGGGGTTCGCGTAATTTATCACAATGACATCGTACACATTATTAATAATGTTCTGCTCCACCACGGTGGTGATTTCGTCAGATGACATTTCCGGAGACTGGTCATACGAGCTTACTTCGGGTGAGCGCACGAGGATCCTGTGCTCCCCCCCCACCGGGCTGGAATAGCCGCCGTTGAAAAAATAGGTAAGGTGCGCGTATTTGTCGGTTTCCGCGATATAGAGCTGGCGCCACTCTTTCAATACCATCGGCAGGGTATCCTGCAAATCGGGCGACGGATATGCGGTGAGTATCCGCCCAAGGTCAGGCCCGAAATCGGTGAGCGCGATAAATTTCAGATTTTTATACACGCGGCATCGCACAAACGCGCCTGGATTCGCATTATTGAACGCCGGCTGCACAAACGCTTTGGTGAGCTGCCGCGCGCGATCTGACCGCGCATTGAAAAATACGACGGCATCATTGTCTTCCACCACTCCAATGGGACGATTATGCGCCACGATGACCGTGGGTTGGATAAACTCATCAGATTCGCCGCGCGCGTACGCGCTGGTCACGGCAGTCGCCGCATCGGGAGACGTGAGTCCGGTGCCGCATGCAATGGCGCTGAATGCGCGCTCGGTCCGCGACCAATCCTTCTTTCTGTCCATGCCCCAGAAACGCCCCATAATGGTGGCCACCTTCTCATGAGGCTCAAGCTCCAGCTGCAGGTCTTTCAAAAACGTGATGCCGGCAAACTGGGGCGTATCGCGGCCGTCGGTAAAAAGGTGCAAGAATACCGGCCCTACCTGGTGAGACCTGAAGAAATGAAGAAGTGCCCTGATATGTTCAGGGTTAGAATGAGCGCTCTGGTCGCTCGAGAGGAGCCCCACCAAGTGGAGGCGGCCTCGCCGCGCTTTGAGGTGCTGGGCCGCTTCTTCAAACGCGGGATTCTTCATGAACGTGCCGTCGCGGATCGCCTGCGTCACGATGACAAGGTCCTGGGGCACCACTCTGCCCGCGCCGATGTTCAAATGTCCGGCTTCAGAATTTCCCTCTTGATGCGGCAAGAGCCCTACCGCCTCGCCGCTCGCCGCGAGCTCGGTGTGGGGAAAATCCTGCCATAAATGCTTCCAGGTCGGGATTTTTGCAAGCGTCACAGCATTTCCCGGCCCGGGGTACCCAACGCCAAAACCATCAATGATGACGAGGACCAAGGGCGAATAAGATTTATCCATTGCCATATTCTATATTCTAGATTCTATCTTCCAGATTCTAATACTTCTTCAATCTCCATCAACCTATTATACTTCGCCACGCGCTCTCCCCGCGAGGGCGCGCCCGCTTTCAAGTATTCAGCGCCAATGGCGACCGCAAAATCCACCAGCGCGTCATCGTTAGTTTCACCGGAACGATGGGATGCGATGCGGGGAAAACCATACCCTTCTGCTTTGCGCGCAAAGGCGAACGATTCGGTGAGCGTGCCGATCTGGTTCGGCTTGACGATCACGGCTGTGCACGAACCCATGACCGCCGCCCGCTCAAGCCTCGTCACATTGGTGGTGAGCAGGTCATCGCCGACCACAAGCGGCCGGAACGCGGGCAGGAACGTTCGATGGCGTAGCACCTTTCCGGATACGCTCCGTTCGGTGAACGCGGCGCATTCATGCGTGAGGCGCGCCCATCCTTCAAAATCGTCTTCCGCAAGCGGGTCCTCAAGAGATATGATAGGGTATTTCCGTATCCATTCATGGTACAGTGAAATCATTTGATCAGCAGTAAAATAGTTCTCATCAATTTTGAAACGATAATGATGATGGCGCTCATCAAAGAATGACATTGAGGCAAGATCAAGGGCAAGCGCCACGTCTTTCCCCGGCCGAAAACGAGCGCGCGCGATCCCCGCCACCACGAGGTCAAATGCCTCCATCACTGAATTTACGTTCGGCGCGTATCCTCCTTCATTCCCCACATCAGTGTCATATCCGCGCTCTTTGAGCACCACCCCGAGCGCATGGAATACTGCAACGCCTACCCGCACTTTCTCCCGCGCGCCTTTTCCGCACAAGGGCACTACCATGATTTCCTGCACATCAAGATTATTGTCCGCATGCGCGCCGCCGTTGAATATATTGAACATCGGCGTCGGCAGCCTGCTGATATTTCGATCATTCTTCACCGGATGCTTCAGGTATAATGCGTGTAAATATGCAAAGAGCTCCATTCCCTGCGCTTGCGCCGCCGCGCGCGCGCAGGCAAAGGACACGCCAATGGTGGCATTGCCTCCTAGGCGCGCCTTTTGGGGCGTGCCGTCAAACACGAGCATAGTCGCGTCAATGCGCTCCTGATCGCGCACATCCATGCCTTTGAGGCGCGCGCCGATCTTTGCGACATTGGCGGATGCACGCAGCACTCCCTTACCCCGGTAGCGCTTCGCATCCCCGTCCCTCAATTCTACCGCCTCGTGCGAGCCTGTGGACGCGCCTGAAGGCACCCCTGCCTTGGCCACAATCCCGCTCTCGAGCGCGACGGAAACCTCAAGAGTCGGGTTGCCGCGGGAATCAAGTATTTCCCGGGCGCATATATTCTTTATAGAAAACTTTTTATGAATCATATCAAATTCTTAATTCTAAATTCTATATTCTTTATTCTCTCAATGGTTTTAGTCCCGGCAATTCCTGTCCTGACAAAAATGCGAGCATCGCTCCTCCGCCCGTTGATACGAACCCAAACTGATCTCTCACTCCCGCCTGATCCACCAGATCCAGCGTGTCTCCACCGCCGATAACGGTAAAAGAAGGCGTTTTGACCAGATTTTTGGCAAGATCGATACTTGAACGGGCGAATAATGGCACTTCAAAATAACCAAGAGGCCCGTTCCATACCGTAAGCTTAGAGCGCGAGGCTGAAGCTACCATCGCTTTCACGGTCTGAGGCCCGATATCGTAAATAAATTCATCATCTCTTACCTCATCAACCGCACAATGGCGCAGTCCTCTTCCTTTGGCATCCTGCGCAACCGTGACATCAACCGGAAGCTGCACTTTTTCCCAACCAGGAAAAGAAAGCACCTCTTCAAATCCCTTCATGGTCATCGAAAGCCCAACGGGTTTTCCTTGGTAGGAGAGGATGGTATTGGCGGCCGCGCCACCGATAAAGAGCGCATCCACGCGCGGCAGCATGTTTTTAATAATCGGCAGTTTCGTTTCAAGTTTCACGCCGCCTAAGATCAAGGTAAAGGGATGCGCGGGATTATCCACGAGCGTACTTAAATGCGCGACCTCGTCTATGAGAAGCGCTCCTGCAAAACTCGGTACCAGTTCGGTGATGGCGGCAACAGATGCGTGCTTCCTGTGGGAAGCGGAAAACTGGTCATTCACAAAATAATCCGCGTGGTGCGTAAGAGAGCGCGCGAACTCCGGATCATTCGCTTCCTCTTCGGGGTGGAAACGCACATTTTCAAGCAGCACGAGGTCGCCCGGCCGCGCGTGGTCTATTACTTCTTCCGTAGCAATACCTGTGCAGTCCGGTGCGCATAAAATGAGCGCCGTGCGCTTACCCTGCACGCGAGAAGGCGGCACGGCGCCACGTTCAAAATTCGTCCATACCACTTCATTGGGAATACCCTGCTGGATAAGCAAGCCGCTCAAACAATGCGCTATGGGGCGCACACGCAGCTCTTCGCGCACCATCCCCTTTGGCCTTCCTACGTGGGTCAAGAGCACCACGACCGCGCCCTGTTCCATGAGGTAGGTAATGGTGGGCAAAGAACGTTTGATCCGCCAGCCGCCGTGCGGATCAACTTCATAACCGCCACTCAAAGGGCGCAACGGCACGTTGAAATCCACGCGGACAAGGACGCGCTTTCCCGCGAGATCTTTGACCGAACGTATGTCACGGAGTTGCATGAATATACTATACCAAAAAAAACCTTTAAGTTCTAGGATGGACTAAATTATAATTCCCATCTTACAATAAATTATGGAAACCGCCCCTCAAAGTCCCCTCCTTACTAAGGAGGGGATGGGGAGGTCTCCTTAGTGAGAGGGATTGAAATTCCGTTACAATCAATTATCACCATTCTTTTCACTTTTACTGCGAGGTTCGTGAGGTAATCACTATTATCTTCTTCTCCCCTTCTTCTATTTTCTCCTTCTCCCCGGGAAAATCGTGAATAGCGTTCCAGATAACCTCATAAGGATAGCGATATCCTTCGCCGCGGCGCGTACCGACGTCATTAGTGATGAATTCCTGTTTCTCATCGTCAAATCCGCGGACCACTATCATATGGTACCAAGGTCCGGGCTGGCGGAAATATGGATTTTTTAAAAGCCGGCCTGCCATTGGCGCGATGACTAAATTCCCTCCTTTCAAAATCTCTTTCACCTCTTCCACCCCCTTAACCTCTTTAACCTCAACTCCGATCCCATACACCTGACGCCCGATCTCCGCGGTGCGTTCGGCATCACTGTCGCGGTAATCGCCATACTGTTCCTTTTGGTACGACACAAGCTTTAAAATTTCATCTCGCATTTCTTCTTGGGTAAGCGTTTCCATATGGTGCGCGAAACGGTTCGCAAGCGCCAAGGCCGCCTCTTCGCACGCTTCTCCCCACGGCTCCCGCCAATCGCCAAACGGCGCCTGAGGCTGAAAAGGAACCGGCAGTACGACGTTATCCGACCTATCCTCCCTCTCAGTCTTATCTATCATATCCGCCGTATCCGACTTATTCGTTCCATCAGCCTTATCCGAATTAATATTTGCCTTATACGACCTATCGGTCTTATCCGTCCTCTTAGTCTCACCTATGATATCTAACCTATCCACTGTATGTGACTTATCCGTCCTATCAATCCTATAAAAAGAATCCTCCGGAATAGGAAGGCTTAATCGATACGCAACCACTATCCCTAATAGAATGCTAAGAGCAATGACCGCGGTCCATTTCATATTCGCAGCACTGACGTATAGATATCATCCCGCGGATGAATCTTCAATTTACCTCTTTCGCCTCTGGTAATAAACGTAACCGGCGCATCCTCGATGACTGCGATTGGCGTGCGCTCGTCTCCCTCGCCCATCGCAAGGACTGCCGCGCTCGCGAGGCAATCCGCGGCTGACACTTTGGTCATCCGCAAGCGCCTCCCCATTAAATCTTTTTTTCCCACGTAATTCTTTTGTCCTTCAAATCCAAAATACCCTAATGCAATGCCTATGACACCGTGCCGCAAAGGCATAGTCCATGAATCAGTAATAAGCACGCCGAGCCGTTTCACTTTGTAACGCTGTTTAAACGCATCGTGCAAACGCTTTGCGCTTTCAAAGGCATTCTTAGGCCAAAGAATAAATCCGCCAAACGCATTGGACTCGTCGATGCCTGCATTGGGAATGAGCATCCCATTCTTTAATGCAAGCCAGCAATGCTCGCTCGGCCACACCTTGTCCGCTTCCTTCCGTACTAATATCTCTAGCTGCTTTTCTCTTTCTCTATCTGCGTGAATCTGCGTTTTAGGCAAGCGTGACGATCTGCGTATATCCGCGTCTTTGGGTATGAATCTCCCTTCGCTTAAACTTACCACTTTTGAAGTAATCGCAATCACACTGCCTTCTTTCACACGGAGAAGCGCGCGATGAATTATCTTAGTGATATCATCACCCGTTTTCACTAACGGTGTTTTTATGGGGGTTATATGCATATCAGCCTGCGTCCTGCATTTTTAAAATCTTTTCAATCACCTGGACTGCGCCATCCTCCTCCACAGGTGGCGCAATATAATCAGCAATTTCTTTCAGAGAGGAAACTGCATTGCCCATCGCTACCTTGTAACCGCATGCCATGAGCAGAGGGAAATCATTCTCATCATTCCCTACTCCCACTATATTCTGCAGCGGCACCCCAGTTACTTTGGAGAGCTCGAACACACCGTGCTGTTTGGTTGCTTGGCTATGGGTAATGTAAATACCGACCATCCCCGCGTTCCTTATTTCTTTATGCGTAGAACGTACGACCGCATACGCAATATCAGAGAATTGATGGAGTATGCGCCGCGCCTCATCAAGCGCCCCTGGCTTCAGATACCATACCAGATAGGTGAACTTCGTATAGTCGAGTGATGAATGTACTGCCGGCGTCAACACTTTTAAAGGAGTGCGCATCCGTGGTATTCGTCCTTGTTCTAATGGCTCTTTCACTAGATTAGCGTATAGCTGCGCATACGCGGAAGAATCAAACATTATCCTGCCTGTATGGGCATAAAAGGCTGCATTCTGCCCGAGCAAGAGAGAGATGAGTTCCTTTGCTTCCGGTGCGTTAAGATAGCAGGTCCACAAATCCTTCCTTTTTTGGGGATCATACAAACGTGCGCCTCCCGCTAATACCACGGGCGCGGTGATGCTAAGCCATTCATTGACGGATTCAAATGCGTGAATCTCCCTTCCGGTTACCACGCTTATAAATATTCCTTTCTCCTGCGCATGTTGCACGGCGTCCCGTACGCATTGCGTAGGAGGAGTACGCGCCCCTGCGATGAGAGTGCCATCAATATCAAATAAAATTGCCTGAATACTTTTTAAACTTTTATGAGAATACATACACGAGCGCTAACGCGCTATGGGTATTATAAACGCCCGATTCGCCCGATACGATCCCTTTCCATATTCTGCAGCGCCGTATTCGAGGGAAAAGGCAAGTTCATAATCGCCGCATGCATCGGTGCACTCTTCCGGCAACGCGCGGAATTGGTATGAATAGTTTTGATTAATATCCGCGGGTATGGGATTTAAAAAAACAGCTGCTCCCTCGCCGCAACTCTCGTCTGATCCGAGAAACCCTTTTTGTGCAGATCCTGCACAGAGCTGCCCGCCGCCATCCTTTCCTAAGGTGACCTGATCACCCGCGGGAAAGGATCCCTGCTGTTTGAAATATTCCTGCAATGCCACGCGAATATCTTTTATATCATCCAATCTTCCCCTATCGCGCGCTTCCGCCTGCTTCGACCTCACCCCCATCACCACCACCGCGCCAATAAAACAAAAAATAAGGACAAGACCAAGGTATTCCAAGAGTCTTTTTCGAGGAAGAATGATTGGCATATTAGACACTTCTTACCAATATCATGATATTTAAACCAAAAATCCAAAATTCAAATGCCAAATGAAGCTCAAAGCACAAATATATAAATTTTGACATTTGGATTTTGATATTCCTTTGAACTTTTGATTTTGAACTTTGACTTTACTCACTGCCTCGCTCTTCCCCCAGCCTTTTCGCGAGCATCCTCTGCTCTTCGAGCGTGTCAATAATGTCGCCTTCGAATCGCCAATGGGTGATCGAGTTTTTGCCGAAAGGGTTTGCATGGATATGCTCGGTCACCGCGGGGATATTGAGTTCCGCACCGCGCAGCAGCTCATGCACGACCGGCTCGCCATCGTTCCCAAACACGGTCACCATGGATTCCCCCTCGATCTGCTTAAGCCGCTCCTCGACCGGGCGATGGTGCCTCTGCATTTCCTTTCCCGGCGGCAGTTCTAAATATCCCTCGCTCTTCGCATGGGTAGCGCTCGCGATATAGACGGTATAACCGCCGAGGTCTAACCGCTCGGCATCTTGCAATTGGGGAATGGGGGTGGACATAATATTTAAAATAATTTTCAATTCTCAATTTTCAATTTCTCCCTCTTCGCGGGATCCCGCGTAGCGGGACAATCAATGTCGCAATGAATCAATTTTCAAACATTGCATCATTGATTCATTGAAAATTAATTGAAAATTGGTATTTGAAAATTGGAAATTACTCACTGGGTTCTCCTACAATCTCCTTCCTCACCTCCTCCAAATACCCCACCACCATTTGTCGGCATAATTCCTGTTCCTCAACGCTTTCAATCGCCGCGCACTCCTCTACATTGCCCGTCACCAAGGCGCGGCAAAGCGCTTGCTGGCGTATGCTTTCAAATGCATTGCATGACTCTGGCTGGCGCGCGTACGCGATGCAGAGGAATTTCAGCTGCGAGCTCTCAGGACTTACAGAATCACAAAAATCTGGGGGCAGCGTGTCACCCGCACTCGCCGCGGCTATTGCCACTTGCGTAAAGCATGAATCGCGCTTGACCCCTTCTTCCTGCGTCTCGCAATAGGCAAGCGATTGGGTAAGCGCTGCGGAGATATTCTCCTCCCCTCCCGCACCCGCAGGCGCGGACGAGTAAGTCACGTCAAGCGCCCCCCACGCCGCGATCCGCACGGC
Source organism: Patescibacteria group bacterium (assembly GCA_041645165.1). Classification (NCBI taxonomy): domain Bacteria; species Patescibacteria group bacterium. The sequence goes on from JBAZQN010000007.1 coordinate 14,597, forward strand.
AACCAATACGCACACCGCAACGATGAGCAATCTGCCGCTGCCTTTGTGAAAATCCTCATCTTCCTCTTGCGAAAAAAACCACTTGATTTGGAATAGCCCTATAAGCAGCACCACCAACGCCGTGATGCAGAGCAAAATGCCTGCGACAAACCCTGCGACCCACCACCTCCCCAGTTGTGAAGGCCATGAGGCCGCCGCAAAGCTCGTTCCCACTACGCTGGCCATCATGGCAACAACGACCTGCAGCACCATCAGCCCCCACCCCCACTTCTTGCGCTTCCACAGGCCCACTGCAGTAACAAGCACGAATACGCCTGCCAGAAATAATAACACCTTCAACTGCGGCGCAAGCGCCACGCTCGTGCGAACTCGCGCAAGGCTTATCACTGCCGCAGGCGCGAACGCAACCGCCAGCAGCGCTAATCCCGTCGCCGCGCGCTCGAGTGCCACTACCTTCACGCCCCATGCAATATTTAATTGTTTATGCATATCAGCGTAACACATTAACCATCCAATTCTGCCACCATTTTACCATCCTTCACCCATCCGCGCCACTAAATTAATCAGCCATATCCGTCTTATCCCATCCTATCCGACTTATCCGTTCCTATCCGATCCATTCCGCTTATCCGTCTTATCCCAATATCTCCGACTTATCCGTTCCTATCCGATCCATTCCGCTTATCCGTCTTATCCCACCTATCCGTCTTATCCCAACCTCTCAAATCTAATCAACCTATCAGACCTATTCTGACTTATCCGTCTTATAATCCTATCCGCCACCTCTCGCCCACCTTTCAACTTCCAGCTTCTAACTTCTCCCACTTTCTCCTTGACACAGAGAGATAATACATGGTAAACCAGACTAATTAAATCCATCTTAATAATTCACTAAAATCGTTTCATTAACAAGAAAGGAGGTACGCCATGCGTACCCAAACAATCGTACTAGGGGTCCTGGGGATTTTTATATTCTCAATTTTTTTCATCAGCTGTGGCAAGACTCCCCCACCCCCCGGTTCTGTCCTTGCGTTCTGGGACGGCGTTAGCGGTGGGCTGGAGGATATCCTAAAAGGAGACGTCCAGGTTCTGCTCCCCCAGTCACCAGGCGATTGGGTCCTCCAGGAATCAGAAAAATCCCCGACTGACAAAGGGCTGACCGGCCTTAAGGGGGTCTATTTCTCCGGAGAAGGGGTATCACCGGCAGAATGGGGTCTTTACCTTTGGGATGGGAAAAATTGGCAATGTTCTAATTTAATTATTATGCCATCCCCGCAACTATGGAATACCACGGGGGTCATGGCTCTGGAAACGGGCCATGCCGAATTTAAAGGTTGGTGGTGGAGACTCGTAATGAGGATCCATAGTAAGGAATTGATTTTCCTACCAGAACAGGATCACACCTTCAAGGAGGTGCTGGATTTCCATCCAACATTTTATCGAGTAACAATAAAAGGATTTACACTCGATAAAAAAGGAAATTTTTCTAGGCAAACATTCACATCTGACCTAGAGCCTGGATGGGGTACCGAGTATAATCCTCGCCTATGGCCGGTATCGCTGGCTAATAAAAGCGCCTACGAAGATGTTTTCAGCTTTCTCGAAGCGTTATTCAAAAACCTGGGAGGAGTTTCTCTCCAGAAAGGAGGCGCGCCCCTCGAGCCTTAAGGCTCAACACATGGCTTTATCGCAACGCTGCAAAAATCAAAGCCGCCTTGAATTTATCGGGCGGCTTTTACGTCGTCCAGATTCAATGCGAGAATCCAACCACCGACTTACCCGTTCCTATTTCAACTTATCTCATCCCATCCGATCAATCCAACTTATCCGTTCCTATCCGACCTATTCCACTTATCCAGATCTATTCCAGTCTTTGCAATCCAACCACCAACATATCCATTCCTATCCGTCCTATCCCATCCTATCCGACCTATCCACTCTTATCCGCCTTATAATCCTATCCGCCACCCCCATTCCATCCTCCAACTTCCAGCTTCTATATTCTAACTTCTCCTCTCGCTCCCTTTGACAAATCTCTTCCCACCCTGTATCTTATCAACTCAACACTAAAAATTCCAAAATCGAAAAACAAAAAAGAAAGGAATTTATGCTAGTAAAAATTAATCTTCACGGGCGACTGACAATTAAAGATGCCGTCGCCCAACTCCTTCCACATCGGCATATCTATAAATTAACCTCCCTTGATGAATCAGTCCTAATAATAAGCAGAGGTACTGATGCCGACATAGACACGCTTCGAGCGAAAGGACTGGAAGCGGAAAAAGTGGAAGGAAAATAACCTTAAAAAAGCCGCGACTCTTGTCCGGCTTTTGCTTTTATAAAGCTTCAATTCAAAATCAATTACTCACTTCAATCTTCTAACTCCTATCTTCCATCTTCCAGCTTCTAAATTCTATCTTCAAGATTCCAACTTCCATCTTCCAACTTCCCTTTCCTCCACAACTCATCAACTCAAAAACTCACAAACTAACTAATTGACTGATCAACTGATAAACCGACCAACTGACAAACTGAAAACTACTCCCTCACTCTCGGCACGAGCACGTTCCTCCGCCAGAGCTTGATGCCGCCCCAGCCGAACGCAAACCCGCCGATGTGGGCAAAAAATGCCACGCCGCCGCCCACGATGCCGAGGCTGCCGATGCCGGAGATAAATTGGAAAAAAATCCAGTACAGGAGCATCATGCGCGCGGGCACGGTTTCCCGCGACAGCATGAATCCCCATGTCCAGAGCACGTCAATCCGCTCATGGGGAAATAACACAAGATAGCCTCCCATCACGCCCGCGATCGCGCCCGAGGCGCCGAGCATTGGAATCGTGGAAGCAGGGCCCATGACGATTTGGAGCGCGCTCCCCGCAACACCTGCGGCCAAATAAAATATCAGGTACTTTACATGCCCCAACCGGTCTTCGAGGTTGTCCCCGAAAATGTTTAAAAACAGCATATTGCCGATGATGTGAGCAAATCCTCCGTGGAGAAACAGGGATGTGAAAAGGCTCACTAAATTCACGCCGCGGATAATGTCATAAGGCGTCACCGCATACCTTCCCACAAACGCCTCAAGCCCGCTGCCCAATGAGAGCATATACGCAAACACGGCCACATTCGCGCCGATGATGCCGTAAGTCACGTAAGGGAATTTGCCCGAAGGGGTATGATCGCGGATAGGAATCATACATCAGCAATAAATCCTAAACAGGATTTAGAATTTTTTCACTCACCTTTCTCCAACGAGCGCAATATTCATTTACCGGAATATAGGTGATGCCCAGCTTCGGGTACACATCTTCCGCATCCTGCACACGGTCGTCAATGGCGAAAGAGATACCTTCAGGCAATTTCGCTTTGTATCCCCCTACCACAAGTTCGCCTTCCGGAAACCCGTGCTTTTGAAGCCACTCCTGATACACGCCGCGCTGGTCTTCACCGCGGTGTCCGAGATAGACGAGGCTGAACCGCTCATGCATGACCTTGCAGAATTCAACCGCGCCCTCAACCGGCAAAGATTCTATTAAACGCCGCAGGTAGCCTGAATCGTGTTTGGTGACCTTAAGATAAAGAATGGCCCGATCGTCCAGAATCGTGCCTTCGAGATAAATAAGAAGTTTTGGTTTAATTATCATAATTATGACATGAAGATTCTAGATTATTACCAATCTGTCTTTGCTCTCCCCCTTAAGATAAGGGGGACTTAAAAGGGAGTTATGAAAACTTGCTAAAATTTCTATTACCTCTATCCTACCACATTCCCCGCCACTTAAGCAAAAACACCCTTTGAGGATTTTCGCGATCAATCAACCGCATTGTCATTCCCGCGAAGGCGGGAATCCAGAAATCACCATACTCACGTAATCACTCAACCTACAAGCTTCCTCACCCTCACCTTTGTACTACCATCACTAGGTCTCAAATCTTTCATCTACCTCTCTGTCCTATTCAAAATGACCAAATATCAATTATCAATAATAAAACTTATGCTGGATACAAGGACAATTAATCTCACGATCGTGAAAATAATTGTTCTCTCTTCTCTAAAATAACTGCTTATTGAGTACTACTCTTGCGCAACCCTCTGCACTCAACTCCTTCAGTGAGGTTGCCTGCAAAAAAGTGTCTCGGAGGATTTGCGGGCACGGTCTCCGACCTCACGTCGGAGGAGCAAATCCGAGAGTCAAGTGGCCAACTCCTCGCAGGGGAATTGGACCGCGTCTTTTTCTGCAGGCAATCCGAACGCTAGCCCCCATTGCTCCATTGCCAATTATGAATCGGGACGCACTCCAAAATCCTCCCCCTATGGCTTCGCCATATCTTGATGATAAAAAGAGGGAGGTTAGGTGAGGGTGTCTGTCGCAAATAAGTATATGCCACTTTTCCCATTGCCCACACCATAATTTTCTGTTAAGGTAACTTAATCCAAAAACTTAATAAACAGTGAACTTTTAAAATTTATCCAAAGAAAGGACGGTGTGTGATGACAAGGGTATATGTCGTTAAAAGCGACCACTCATTGGCTCAACTTGTCTTCCCTCCAAGACAAGGGAGAAATAATACCCTGCGGAAACGTGTCAGTGGTATAGTCAAGACCGCAGAGTTCCGCGGGATATTTTCAGGAGGGGAATATGGAGTTTTTCGTCAAAATGATGGGCAGTACATCGGACGGGCTCAACATGACTACGTAAAATTAATCGAATTCTGTACCAAACACAATGGAGGTAAGGCACCGAAAAGTATTTATGTAGTGTAGTAAAACAAATAACCTTTTTAAAAGAAAGGAGGGATCAAATGATCCCACGTTATACGCGGCCAGAAATGGGGGCGATCTGGGACGACATATATAGATTCCGCACATGGCTCAAAGTGGAGCTTGCGGCCTGTGAAGCATGGGCCGAACTTGGCCACATACCCGAAGATGACTTGGAGGAAATCAGGACCAAGGCTCGGTTTGATGTGGAGCGGATTGCGAAAATCGAGAATGAAGTCAAACACGACGTCATCGCTTTCTTGACTAATGTGGCGGAGTATGTCGGCCCTTCGTCCCGATTCATCCATCTTGGTATGACCTCTTCCGATCTGCTGGATACCGCTCTGGCTTTGCAGATGAAAGAGGCTGGAGAAATAATTGAGCAAGACATTCTCACTCTACGGAAGGTGTTGCGTGCGCAAGCGATTGCGCATAAAAACACAATCTGCATCGGGCGCTCTCACGGCATTCATGCAGAACCTACTTCTTTCGGCCTCAAGTTCGTTCTATGGCATGATGAGATGGATCGTAACCTTGATAGGTTACAACGTGCCATCGAAACCATATCCGTTGGGATGATGTCGGGAGCGGTCGGCACGTATGCTTTTTTGGATCCCCGGGTGGAGGAAATAGTCTGCCAGAAGCTTGGACTGAAGCCTGCCCGTATTTCCACCCAAATTATTCAACGTGACGTGCACGCCGAGTTCATGACGACGTTAGCCTTACTCGGCTGCAGCGTAGAAAAGATCGCGGTTGAGATACGCCACCTGCAAAGAACAGAAGTTTTGGAAGCCGAAGAGCCTTTTGCGAAGGGTCAGAAAGGGTCTTCGGCCATGCCGCATAAGCGCAATCCCATTGGCTGCGAAAATATTTCCGGTTTAGCCAGATTGCTGAGAACCAATGCTTTGGCAGCCATGGAAAACGTCGCGCTCTGGCACGAACGGGACATCAGCCATTCTTCGGTGGAGCGAGTCATTCTGCCAGATAGTTGTATTCTGGCAGATTACATGCTGGCACGGATGACCAAGATTCTCGAGAATCTGGTCGTCTACCCGGATAATATGCTGGCAAACTTAAGATTGACGCGAGGCTTGATTTTTTCACAACCTGTTCTCTTGGCTTTGACACAAGCAGGAATGAGTCGTGAGGAGGCGTATCAAATCGTGCAGACACACACAATGGCCTGCTGGCAAGAACGGAGCGATTTCAAGGCGGTCATTTTGGCCGATCGACGCATTACAAAATTGCTAAAGCACGATACAATTGAAGCCTGCTTTGATGAGACCATTGGTCTCAAGCATGTCGATTACATCTATAAAAAGGTCGGCCTTTTATAGGCGCGACTGCATTTAGGGAGGTGATAAGAAAAATAAAAACTCAAAACCCGGGGGATTTTCAAGTCATGACAAGTAACTGGGAGATAGTAAAATGAACCCATTCGAAAAAGATACAATGATAATCGAGGGTAAGACTAAGAAGGTTTATTACGTCAAAGGCAACGAACACCTTGCCATTTTTGAAAATAAACCAGACGTCACAGCCTTCGATGATCCCAAATTCACTAAACAATTCGAAGCAAAGGCCACATACGCCACGACCACAACCTGCCGCGTATTCGAGCTATTGAAAGATGCTGGCATCCCTGTAGCATACAAGCAACGACTATCTGCTTCTGAGTTTCTTGCCTTACGTTGTAATATGATCCCATTAGAAGTGGTTGGCCGTCGACTTGCAGTGGGTAGTTATCTTAAGAGACATCCAGAGCTGGCACTTGATGGCGCCTTACCACCTCATCGTTTCCACCGTCTTGTTGCAGAATTCTTTTTAAAAACTACTGGCGGCAAGTTAATTGGACGAGATGGCGAAATTCTTATTGAAGGATTGGATCCGTCAAAAGGGGAAGAGGATCCGTTTATACCCAATCCGTTCGAACCGGTATGGCAACTCTTCCACTCCAAAAAGCCAACTTGGGACAATTCTGCCAACCTTGAGCGTACCCTAAGATGCGATTCCGTTGCAGGGACGAGCATGATGCAAGAGATGGAAAAAATTCTCCGCCGGGTTTTTTTCGTCCTTGAAGGAGCATGGAATACACTTGGTTATCGTTTAGTTGATCTGAAAATTGAATTCGGTATCACAACTGACGGAAATTGCCTCGTTGTTGCCGATGTAATTGACAACGATAGCTGGCGTCTTCGCGATGCAACCTGGCAAGAGTTAAGCAAACAGCTCTTTAGGGAAGGAGCAGCCTTGGACGAAGTTGAAGAAAAGTATGGCTTTGTAGCGAGCCTGGTTGAACGATTTCGAATTCCTAAACAAGTCATGGTTTTATGGCGTGCCTCAACGAAAGATGATTTCCCAATAACTGGAATCCTACCAGGAGTCGAAGTTCAACAGATAACTTTGTCTGGACACAAATACCCGCAAGTATGCTTAGACAAGTTAGAGGAAATAATGCGTAATTACCCAGACGGTGGAGCTATCGTAGTAAAAGTGGGAATGAGTAATGGACTGGGACCAATGTTGGCCGCACGTACAACCTGGCCAGTTATTACCATTCCCGCATCCACAAAGGATGCCCCAAGCGATGTGTGGAGCTCTTTGCATCTGCCATCACTTGTTCCGATGGCAACCATCCTATCTGATAAAAATGCGTTTGATTTTGCTCTTAATGTACTGTCTGCTAAAAATCCTGCGGTGTATATGCATCGTCAATTCGCAAATGAACAACTCGATAAATAGAAGAAAAAAGGCGGACACGGAGTGAGGAACCTTGTCCGCTTTGCCATTTTTAAGCCCCCATTTCACCCTCTCCAATATCTTCTTTCTTCCCCTCTACCGCTTTCGTCCGCTTTCGTCCGTCTCAACCAGCACTAAAATCTAAACCAACACTAAAAACGAAAGACAATTAATCTCACGATCGTGAGGATAATGTCCCTTCCTGTACATTACCTCTCTCGACAATATCACATTTCCATAAAATTTTCTGTCCATATTCATATGAAGCTCCGCGGGCTTACACCCGCGGTGTCTTCCTCAACAGGAGATCCGGCGGAATCCGCTTTAAGCTGCCTGCCGCCTTCGTCCCGACATGTTGGGACTTCGGCGGGTCCGCAATCCCGCATTCATCCGCGTATCTTACGCCCGCGGTTTTTTGCGGAGGCGGATAAAGTGAAAACATCAATGATTATAAGTATTCAGAAATGAATTTCAATGAATGCCGACGACAATTAAAAATACGATCGTGACAATAATGTCCCCTTGTCTTTCCCCACTTCCCGAATATGCCATCTTCCTACTTCTATTATTGCCTTTTTCAAGAGAGCAATTAATTCTACGATTCAGCCGACTGAAGCCACAAGGCCACTATGGCGAAATTGGCTCACCCGCCTGCCAACGCCTGTCAGCAATGAACGGTGACATTCATCACGTTGTTATTATCCCTGACCAACATAACGTTCCCCGGGAAAGGCAGATGGCGGGCAGGTGACAATAATGTCCCTCCTATTTCCCCTTCATCGCCAGTTCTTTCCATTTCTCGTATCTCACCTCTTCCCTCCACGCCCAATATTCTATACTATAAAGAGCGCAATTATTTTCACGATCGTGAAAATAATGTCCCTTCACCTTTTTCTATTTTCCTTGCGTCGCATTATTACAGCCCAAACATCTTTTCCGCCTGCGCCATACCGTCAAAGTAGTCTGCCCGAATGTAACGGACATACTTCCCCACCTTGTAGTACGCCGTGGTCGCATTAATCTCGTCCTGACATTCATACGGATAAGCCCACACGCTTAAATTCACGTAACGGAATCCGAGATCACGGAGTTTTTTCCGGAATGCATCGCGCGCGCGGCGAAAATCTTCAGGAATATCAAACACGACTATACGCCATTTCCCGTCCCAGTGGGGAGGTTTCATTATGGTAATCGAATCGATCGCTCTTCCTTTCAATACCTCCTTCCCCCTCTGGGTGAGCCGATACTCCCATGCGGTACGTTTACTGCTCACCCGCTCCACATACCCTTGTCGCTCGAATCTCCGCAGCGTGCGGCGCAGCGGTTTGCGCGGAATCGAATAGCGATTCGCACCCATGCCGAAGAGCTGCACTGCATTGGGCGCCATAACAGCCACGGTGAGCATTCCAATGCCCTCAAGAATTTTCCAAATGGTATCAGCGTACGCTTTTCCTTTCTTGGGTCTCATAAAAGTTGTAAATAAGTTACATTTTCATTCCCTAAAAAGAAGCGGCAAGAATAAGAGCGATATGGTAATATTACTACGATATTATTTAAAAGACAATTAATGTCACGAGCCAACTTCGCCATAGTAGCCGATGGCTACGTCGGCTGAATCGTGAAAATAATTGTCTTCTTGCCAGTCTCTCTTTTATGGTATTTATGGTATAGTGAAATCCCAGATTGTAATGATTCTAGCCTTTTTTCGACTACTGATAACGTAAAAAAACATGCCTCCCGAACCAATACCAACTCGCGACAAGGAACTTGAGGAGCGTTTTTTGGCTGCGTATGACGCCCAGGTGAAATCCATTTTCCGCTACATCTACTACCGCACTGGCCAGGAAAAAGAGGAAACGCAAGAGCTCACGCAGGAAGTATTCATGCGCACATGGGCGTACCTGCAAGAAAATAAGCGCCCCATCGACGACATCCGCGCTTTCCTCTTTCAAGTGGCCCGCCATGTCATCGCGGACCGGTGGCGCAAACACAAACCTGCGCTTTCCCTCGAAGAGTTATCTCCTCAAGAAGAGCCTGCCACCCCGCCGCTCCCGCACGCATCCCTCGACCTTCTCATCCTTGAACAGCACCTTTTGAAGCTCCCCGTACGCCACAGGGAAATATTAACGCTGCGCTTTATCAGCGACCTCTCGACTGAAGAAACAGGGCGCGTTCTCGGCATTAGCGCGAATAATGTGGCAGTACTCACCAATAGGGCGATTAAAAAATTAAGAAAATTACTTCCCACTACCATGCATGATGTATTGGATGCATAATTTACCGCATTAAATTATAACAAATTTTCAATTTTCAAATACCAATTTTCCCGCCTGCCAACGCCTGTCAAGGGGGACGGTAACATTCTTAAGGTAAAAATTCTCCCTCATATACGGCACGTTCCCGGGGGAAGGCTGTGGCGGGCAGGCAATTAATTTTCAATATCACAATGTTTGAACATTAGGTCATTGGGATTTATTTGAAAATTGAGAATTGAAAATTGAGAATTGAAAATTACACATTATGGATCCTCTCGAACAACAACTTAAATCCCTGAATTCCTCGCCTGCGAGCGAGCCTGATCCGCAGTGGGTGGCGAGCGCGCGCACGAAACTTGCGTGGACGATGGAATATCCAGTACAAGGAGCGCTACCGCGCGCCACTCCCCTGCCGCGCCTGCGCTTCGGGCTGCGCAGAATATGGATGACGGTTTCAATATCGCTCCTCGTGGTGCTCCTCCTAGGGTCAGGCATCACGTACGCGGCGCAGGGCGTCATGCCGGATAACATCCTCTATCCGGTAAAAATTGCAAGCGAAGAAGTTCTCCTTGGCGTCACCAAAGATCCCGTACAACGCACCAACCTTGAACTGCGGCTTGCCAACCGCCGCGTTGACGAACTCCAAGCACTCTCGCAATCGGAAACATTAGACGCAGACATTGCAGCAGAACTGCACGCGCGTTACCAAAAGCATATCACTGAAGTCCTGCAGGCACTTCCCACCATACCCCAAGACAAAGTGCAAACGGTCACGGAAACGCTTTCCCAAGATACAGAAGAGCACGCGCGCATTACGCAAGAGCTGGATGTGCGCGCCTCATCCGAGATCAAAGGAGAAATCAAAGCATCGGTAAAGGCATCACTTGAGCAGATGCGGCAATTCACCGAAGAAACCTCGCGCGCCGCTCACTACTTGAAAGAAAAGAGCAACCGGCCTACGAAATGGAAGGTGAAGGTTGAGACGAACACGACAGGCGAAGCCCATGTAAAAGTTGAGACCGAAATGGGGAATAATGAAAAAAAGGAAAAACGCGAAATAGAGTTTCGTGCCACGCCGGGAGTGCCGCTCACCGTGACCTCAACCTGGCCCATGATAAAGGAGCGGCGCGAGAAAAAAAATGACGAGGAAACTGAAGATCAAGAGCCCTCACGCGTGCGCGCCACCACAACGATAATATTTGACCTTGACCAAGCGACCACCACCGTGCCTTCAAACACCATTGAACAGCTTGAAAAGATGAAACGTATCCTCAATAAAGGATCCTTCTTCCAGTTCCAGTCCGATATGAGCGCGGAGGGCGGCAGCGTCGAACAGCGCGTGGAAACCGATATTAAAGGACAATCACACATCCGCGTTGATTCACAGGAGGATTCTCAAGAGGACGATGATTGAATTAAAAACCGTTATCATTAATCCAGGTTCAGCACTGTAGCGTGGCAGTTTATCTGCCACAGAGGTGGTCGGAGACAAGCTCCGACGCTACAAAATGATCCAATACAATATAACAACAGCACCCCGCATTTGCGGGGTGCTGCCTGTTTACCGCGGTACCGCGGCTTTCTTTCTTTTCTCACACGGATTCCTCTACTTTCTAGGAATCCCTTGTGGTTAAAGGATATGTTCGCTTCACGCATTGTCCTACTCTCCGAGGATGGAATCTTTTGCCGCTTTCGCGACCCGGAACTTCACCACGGTCTTTGCTTTGATCTGGATCTGCTCGCCGGTCGCGGGATTCCTTCCCATGCGCGCGGGGCGGAATTTCTTCATGAGCTTGCCGACTCCCGGCAGGGTGACCTCTCCGGCCTTCTTCACCTCACCATACATGAGGCCCACGAGCGCGTCTACCACATTAGCTGCCTCTTTCTTGGTGTGCCCTGTCTTCTCCGCGAGCGCTTGAAGAAACTGAGTCTTCGTCATTGATTTACCCATAGTAGTATATGTTAACGATTGGTAATCCCAATCCTATTTTAAGAAGACCTTTGAGGTGCCTTCCGCCTATAACCCCGCAGAAGGGTGGGGATAAAATTATCTCGTACGTGGTTGAGTATAGCCCAAATGACAAATAATGTGAATATAACACAAGACAATTACCCGCTTTCGTGCGTGATAAAGGTCGCGTTTCGTAGCCAATTCCGCTAATATTTTAGTGTACAAAAGCTCCATTTTCTGTTAAAATATACCCCGTTACATCCAATATCCAGGCTTTTAATAGTATACCTAATATGCCGCTTTCTACCCTTTATTATAGAATATTAATAAATTTTAGGTAACGGGGTAAATAAGATTATTTCTCTTAAACAAGCCTAATTTATGCCCAGCTATACAACATCCAAGAGGGAGGAAGATATCTTTGGCTAAAGAATTACTATGATATATAAGAGAACCTATGGAGAACGTTAAGAAACGCTTATTGCCTCCCTCACCGACCGCCACACCAGCACTTAACCTTATTATAAACATTCCATAATAATCGCATTCATTAACCACAAACATGCAACGTCATCCGTGTGTGGCGTTGGATGTTGATATACTGGGTATGAAAAGAAAGGCTAAAATTATAACCACGATAATCATAATTGCGGCAGTCGGAAGCGCGGTAGGCATCTCTCTTGCAAGGCGCAAGAGCGCAGTCCCCTATCTCACCGAAAAGGCATCAAGGGACAGCCTTGCGCAAACCGTATCCGCATCGGGAAAGGTGAAATCATCCACCGATGTGCTGCTTTCATTTTCGCAAAGCGGACGCGTGGCGTCGATCAAAGTAAAAGAGGGAGACAGGGTGGAGGAAGGGCAGCTGCTCCTGGCCTTAGACCCTTCAGAGGCTGAAGCGCGGGTAGACGAGTCCTTAGCGTCAGTGGCCGCCGCACGCGCTGACTATGACAAATTAATGGCAGGCGCATCACTCACCGAACGGTACCTTGCATCTGTCGCCGAAAAAAACACGCGCAACAACCTCGCGCAGGCGCGCATCCGCACGGAGGCGGATATCGCAAAAGCGGCTCAAGCGCTTGAAGAGGCGCGTACTGCCGTGAGCGCGTCAGAGACAAACCTTCAGGAAGACCTTGCGGCGAAACTCACCGATGCGAAAACCGCGGCCGATACTGCGGAAAAAAAGACGCAGGGAGCCATGAACACCCTCGAGGAAATATATGACTCCGGAAATGATTTTAATTCTTACTTCACCATAAATAATACGGAAGCAAAAGAGAACGCGAAAAGCGCGAAAAGCGCTGCAGACAGCGCATGGAGCCGATTCTCCTCTTCCCTTTCTTTGTTCCGCAACGCGCCCACGGAAGTGGCGGTCCACCAGTGGTTCCCCCGCTTAATTGAAGACCTCTCAATAATGCGGATCTCCGTCTCCAAAACAAGTCTGGCGCTCAACGACGCCACGGTGAGCTCAAGCGCGCCAAAAACACTCACCACCTACCGCGCGGATATTGCGAGCGCCTGGACTGACCTCAACGCCTCCATCGCGGACCTCAATGACGCGGACATCGACCTTACCACCGCGCGCTTGAACGGCGAAGCTGCTTTAAAACTCAAAAAAGCGGCAGCCTCCACCGCGGAAGAAACACTTCAAGTGACCAAGGCGCAGGCGCAAACCACCCTTACCCAGGCAGAGGGAGATTTAAGAACTGCGGAAGCACAAAACCAGAAAACCATTGCGCCGCCCACCAAAGAGGAATCTGCGCTCTTAATCGCGCGGCTCGGGGAAGCGCAAGCATCCCTTGCCACGACGCAGGATGCCCTTGAAAAAACGACAATGAAGAGCCCCCTAAAAGGCATTATTACCAATGTGGAAGTAAAAGTAGGCGAAACCGTATCGCCCGCCGTGACGGTCATCCGCCTCCTCACGGAAAACGCCCTTGAAATTTCCGTACAAACGCCGGAGTCGGACATCCCAAAATTGCAGATGAATGATAAGGCCGATATCACCCTTGACGCGTTTGGCAGCGCTACTGTCTTCGCGGGAAAAATCCGCTTTATCAATCCGGCAGAAACCATCATCGAAGGCGTGGTGTACTATGAAGTAACCGTCGCGTTTGATAACGCTGTTCCTGAAATCAAGCCGGGCATGAGCGCAGATGTTATCATGCATACTGATGAACGCAATAATGTCCTCACGGTTCCCTTGCGCGCCGTGAAGGAAAAAGACGGCATAAACTTCGTGGAAATACTCAATGGCGCATCCCTCGAGCAGAGAGAGGTTTCACTCGGCTTGCGCGGCGACGGCGGAAGGGTCGAGATCGCCAGCGGCCTCAAGGAAGGAGAGCTCGTGATCATTGGAACCAAAAAGAAATAACCAAGTGCATAAATCCCAAATCCCAATTTCCAATGACCAATAAAATCCCAATGTTTCAATGATCAAGTTTGGACATTTGGATTTTGAGCTTTATTGGGAATTGGGATTTGGACATTGGGATTTTCTCTTATGCTCATTGATGTCCGTAATCTCTCTAAAACTTACGTGAACGACGAAGTGGAAACTCCCGTCCTCTTCAACCTCTCCTTTTCAATTCAGAACGGAGAGTTTGTGGCTATTATGGGGCCTTCAGGCTCCGGCAAATCCACGCTTATGCACATCCTCGGGTTCCTTGACCGCCCCACCAAGGGCACCTATTCGTTTCTCGGCGAGAATACGGCGCAATTCAGCGACACGGATCTCGCGGCATTGAGGAACAAAAAAATTGGCTTCGTGTTCCAGTCATTCAATCTTCTGCCACGCACCAAGGTGCTTGAGAACGTCATCCTCCCTCTTGAATATACGAACCGCAAGGATAAAATAGAAGCTTCTCAAAACGCCCTCCGCGCAGTCGGGCTCGAGCACCGTATGGGGCACTACTCCAACCAGCTCTCGGGCGGCGAGAAGCAGCGGGTGGCGATCGCGCGGGCCTTGGTCAATGATCCTGACATTATTTTTGCCGACGAGCCGACCGGCAACCTGGATTCAAAATCAGGCCAACAAGTGATGGAAATCCTCCAAAAACTGAATGAACGAGGCAAAACCATCATACTGGTCACCCATGAACAGTACACCGCGGGAATGGCCAAAAGGATCATAAAGATGCACGATGGCGCGATCATCGCCGATGAACAGGTGGAGCAGCGGCTGATGGCGGCAGACGGACTCATCAAATGAGAAATCCCAAACCCCAATGTCCAATTCCCAATAAAATCCCAACTCCAAAAATCCCAATTTGGCATTTGTCATTTAATCATTATTGGTCATTGGTCATTCATTTGACATTGGGATTTTGACATTTGGATTTCTATTTCTATGTTTTTCTCCCCCATTAAATCCTCTATTAAAATCCTCCGAAAGAGCCGCAACCGGACTTTTTTATCCATACTCGGGATTGTCATCGGCATTGCCGCCGTCATTATTATCATGTCCGTGGGCGCGGGCGCGCAAAGCCTCATCTTCAACCAAATCACGTCCGTCGGATCCAATCTCATCGGGGTGCTGCCCGGCTACAGCGACGAAGAAGGGCCGCCCGCGTCAATCATGGGCATCGCGGTGACCACCCTCAAACATGAGGACGCACTGGCGCTAAAAAAAATTACGGGAGTGGAGGCGGTGACGAGCTACGTGCGCGGCATTGAGAGCATCCAGTGGCAGAACCAAACAACGGACGCCACCTACATCGGCACTACTGCCGAATACCCGCAGGTGGAATCGGCTGATATGGAGATAGGCGATTTCTTTGACGCATCAAGCGAAACCGGCATCGCGCGCGTCGCAGTCCTCGGCTGGCAAGTCTGGCAGGAACTCTTCGGCGACCAAAGCCCCGTAGGAGAAACCATACGGATAAAAAGCGAACAGTTTCGCGTCATCGGCGTGATAGAGAAAAAAGGGGTGCAGGGATTTGAAAACAAAGATATGCAAGTGTTTATTCCCCTCGAGACTGCGCAAAAACTCATGCTGGGGATCCGCCATGTCAATATGATTCGCATCAAGGTGGTGAGCGATGAAATGGTGTCCACCGCACTCGACCAGACCAAAGCAATCCTAAGAGAGCGCCACCGCCTCACCGGCACGATGCCTGACGACTTCACGGCGCGCGCGGCAACCCAAGCGCTTGATTCGCTCGGCCAGATCACCAATGCGTTGAAATTTTTCCTGGCGGGGATCGCCGCCATCTCCCTTTTGGTGGGCGGCGTAGGCATAATGAATATCATGCTGATTGCCGTCAATGAGCGGATGAGGGAAATCGGACTTCGCAAAGCAGTAGGCGCCACCAATAGCAACATCCAGACACAATTTTTATCGGAAGCCTTGGTGCTCACGGTAGTGGGTGGTGTCATTGGCATTATCGTGGGCGCCGCGGTGTCCGCGCTCGTGGCGCTCGTGGCAAATTACCTTGGCTACCAATGGCAATATGTGGTCACCCTCTCATCGATTGTGCTTGGTGTTGGCTTTTCCGGCATGGTGGGCATCGTGTTCGGCTGGTATCCTGCCCGACGGGCATCAAAACTCGAACCCGTGGAAGCGCTGAGATATGAATAATTCAAATCCATAATTTTCAAGGTTCAATTTTGCAATTTTTCCCCCGACTTGTCGGGGGATCCCGCTGCGGCGGGACAATCAATGTTACAATGATCCAATTTTCCAATGTTTGAAAATTGTCGCATTGAAAATTATTTGAAAATTGAGCACTGGGAATTGAAAATTATCAAGGTTGGGATTTATTTGGACACTGGACATTGGAATTTGGAAATTGAAATACACTCATTACTTTATGACTCTCCTCTCTCCCCTCTCCATCTCCTACCGCACCTTGAAGGCCCACAAAGTGAGATCGCTGCTCACGGTACTTGGCCTCATGATCGGTGTCATGTCAATCATTCTCGTCATGAACATGGGGCAGGGCATCAAGCATTTCGTATTAAGCGAAGCATCGGCCTTTGGTACCGATTTTATCCAAATTGAAATCAAGGTGCCTTCCACGAAACATACCTCCAGCGAAAACGCCATGGGGCTCGCCCAGGGCATTACCATCACGACGCTGAAGATAAAAGACGCGGAACAGATAGCGAAACACCCTAATATCAAAGGCTATTACGCGAACCAAATGGGTCAGGAGATTGTGAGCACTGACATGGATGATAAAACGGCGATGCTCTGGGGTGTGTCAGCGCAGTTTTTTGGCCTGTATCAAGCGCAGGTGGCAGAAGGCCGCCCTTTTACCGATGAAGAAGACAAATCCCAGGAACAAGTGGCGGTCATCGGCACCGCTTTAAAAAAAACATTATTCAATGATGATGCCGCGCTCGGCAAGAAGATAAAAGTGGGAACGACGAAATTTACCGTCATCGGCGTCATGGAGGAGCAAGGAAGCTACTTTGGGTTCCTTGATATGGATAATATAGTCTTCTTGCCAGTGAGAACCCTGCAGAAAAAAATTATGGGCATTGACCACCTCCAGTCCATCACCGCATATTTGAAAGACCCTAATCTCGCGCATGCCACCGCAGAAGACATAACCGGCATCCTGCGTGAACAGCACGCGATTACTGATCCTAAAAAGGACGACTTTTCGGTCACCACCATGGATGATGCGCTTGCCATGATCAACACCATCAGCGGCGGCATCACGCTCTTGCTTGTCGCGATCGCCGCCATCTCCCTTTTGGTGGGCGGCGTGGGCATCATGAACGTGATGTATGTGTCGGTGTCAGAGCGCACGTATGAAATAGGGCTGCGCAAGGCGGTGGGAGCGACAGAAAAAGCAATCCTTTGGCAATTTTTATGGGAAGCGATTTTCTTGACATTTTCCGGAGGGCTTGTCGGCGTGACCTTAGGCACGCTCCAAAGTTTCGCCGTCACCTATGCGGCAAGGTATGCAGGAATTGACTGGGGCTTCCAATTTTCCTGGGGAGGCGTGGCGCTCGCGGTATGTTTTTCCGTGGTGGTCGGCCTCATCTTCGGCATTTATCCCGCGCGCAAAGCATCCCGCATGCAGCCAGTCGAAGCCCTAAGGCAAGAATAATTTTCAAGGCAAAAATAAAAACCATATCATACCCTGATATGGCATCTTGTTCCGTTAAAACTATTCACCTATTTCCGCCATAGGCGGACAAGCGCGCCTGCCCCGCTCGCCACGTTGCATAACTGTGGCCGCATGGCTGGGGCGAATTAGAGAAGGTAAATGAAATAATTCGTGTTTATTTGGTTTTCTCATCCCTTCCCAGCGATTCCCACAGTGACCAAAATAAGAAACACAAAATTTGCGCAATTGGTACACTCTCAATCACTATCGCTTGTGGTACTTTCTCAAACGAGACCAGGACAATTTTATCACCACAGAGACAGAAGATGGAATTGAACGTAATTGGTTTAGACAAAAAGCGATACTCGCGGAATAACGTGTCGCCTTCCTGAAACCGTTTCTCACTAATCAAATTACGATCGGTAATCGCATAGAGCTTTGACCCACCAATCTGGCGGCGTTTTTTTGTAAATTTTTTAAGGATCTGCGCCAACGTCGTGTGTGCAAGTACTGTATTTCCCGAGTACACAAAAAGAAGATCATGCCGATCATGGAGGAGCTCGCTCCCCAGTTTCCACAGAGACATCACGCCTTCATATATTCTCACGTGCGGCATCGTCGCCGGAGACGCGGCAGCGAGTGCTTGCAATCGCGGCAAAGCTTTCATAAGGCTATTTTCTTTTGCTTCAATTTCAGCCTTCTGCGCGCGGACAAGTTTTAACAATTCTTCCGGATCGACCGCGCTGTAAGCTTTCTTGCCCTTTTTAACGCTCACTTCGATAACCCCAAGCTTAATGAGTCGCTCCAAGCAAAAATACACAGTGGGACGTTTAATACCCGAAATTTGGCTGATTTCCCTAACTTCACTCGCTCCAAGCTTAAGCAAGGTGGTAAAGATACTTGCCTCTTTCTGTGATAATCCCAATTTTTCTAGAATTTTCATATTTCTGTTAGTAACCGCTGACAACATTGATATCTTATTCTTTTGCTTAAATTAGTCAAATTTTCCGTGCCTTGTCCATGTAATGAAAAAATATTTCAGTACCTATTGTTAATAGAGCAGCAATGGAAGAAGCTGATAGTGATAAATTCACAACATTCTGTCATTCCGGACCTGATCCGGAGAATCCAGAAAAACAAATCACGTCAAATGAACCTTAACAAAAGGAGATGAGAAAATGAAAAAGAGAGTATTGTTTTTGCAATTCACGATCGGTACACTAGACCGTGGATATTGGAATCCTCTTGGTTTGGCTCCGCATGATTATTTCTACGCGGAGCCAGGTGTCGCTTGGGTGGCACAAGCGATCGCGGCCGACCACGAAGTCCAAGTGATCGACTGCGACTTCTTGAACGATGAGGAAGTGTTGTCCTCAATCGCCCAATTTGGTCCCAATATCGTCGGATTTTCCTGCTTCACCGCAGGATATCCACGAGCACAGAGGATTACCTGGTTAATTAATTCGGCAATTGTGAAACTTTGGGGCGGTTGGCACGCATCAATGATCTCGGCGCAAGTGCTCGCGGAGAACCCAAATTCTATCGTAGTCAAGGGAAGAGGCGAGGGAGTTATTCGAGATATCGTGAATTCGCCCCGGCACTACACCGGAACAATTATCGATGGGAACGCGATTCCAGCGCCGCGACATTATCCCTTCTCCGTGGTTACGCGGACGCCGTATTTTAAATTCTTCGGCGTTCCACCGGAACAAAAAACAGCTTCTGTCGTTATTTGCGGAGGCTGCACTTTAGGGTGCAGCTATTGCCCATCGGCCAGATCTGGTCTCGGGTTTATGCGATCCCCTGAAGATATCATTCACGAAGTAATACAGCTCGAAGAACGAGGAGTCAACTTTATCTTTGTTCGAGATGAAAATCCCTTCCTCCTCAAGTTTCGACCATGGTTGCTCCGCTTCTGTGATCTCGCCGAACGAACAATTCGTGGACGGGTTCAATTCCATTCATTCGGCGACGCACGCTTTGTCGACACAGAACTCGTTCAAGCACTGGCAGGAGCAGGATGGAGCGGTTTGGATATCGGGATAGAACACATCACCGCTGCGGGTCGCAAACGCTTAGGAAGAAAACAGGACTGGTGGAAAACCGTCGAGGCGTTCGAAATGATGAAGAATAAGGGTTTATTTTTGACCGCAAATTTCATTGTCTGGGCTCCTGGAGATACTCTTAAAACATTTAACCAAACACTACTGGGTCTTAAGGAACTCCGACCTGACGAATTACTGCCGCTATTTTTCACTCCTTTACCAGGATTGGCCGATGGCAAGTTTGACAGTCTTCCAAGGCGAACCCAACGATTGGAGGATTTTCATTTTTTAAAACCAATTCTGGTAAATGACGCACAAGTAACCGATGAGGAGCTCATCGTACAGAGGAAACTCCTCATGCGAAATTATTACTCTTCATCTGAATATATAGCTTTAATGAAATTCCGAAGACGACAATTCGGAGACCAGCGGTTCAAGAATCTCACCGCCATCCGCCGGCAAAGGTTCTTGAAATACGGCATTGATCTATGGAACCTTTAGTAAAAAACGTCCGCATATAGTACGATCGTATTATAGACGGACGTTTCCTAAACAGCAAAGACCGCTACAATATACGCAGCGGTCTTATTTTTTACACTATTCCCCTATTCCCCTATTTCCGCCATAGGCGGACATGCGCGCTCGCCCCGCTCGCCACGTTGCATAACTGTGGCCGAATGGCTGGGGCGAATTAGAGAAGTATGTGATGTATAATTTTCCTATAATCCTTTAAAAAACTATGGTGAGAATCCCGCATCAATGATGCGCTTGGCTTCAGTGAGAAACGCCAGTTCCCGCGCGTGGATGAATATGCCAAAATAATTGTCCACTTTCTCACCGCGTATCACATTGATGGCTTCCTCAAGCCCCATCCACTGGATTTCAAGCCCTTTCTCTTTCTCATCCTGGGTAAGCTGCGGCTCTTGTAGCTCGCCCACCGACCGCGCTATCCAACAATACGAATCCCTCATTTGCCGCGCGCGATCGCGATACTCGATGACGCGCCCCACTTCATGGAGCAGAGTGACTTCACAGCCCACTTCCTCGCGCAACTCCCTCTTCAGCGACGCGGCAATTGATTCGCCGTCTTCCACGCCGCCGCCCGGCAGCTTGTGGTAACCGCGGTTTTTAATGTACACAAGCGCAATCTTTTGCACGGAATTAATCACGACCGCACGCACCGAGAGCTTACGATCATTATATATTCCATGCCGCGTATCAGCGTCTTTCAACAAATCACGATCATGAATCTCTTGCAGTAGCTTCATGAGGATTATGGCATATTTATAATTTTGTATATTTTGTATTCTTCCCCTTTGATTTCTCTATGGGATATTTCGCTTCGTTTTTCCTGATTTTTTTCTGCGCGGCGGTGATCAGGTCAATGCCGAGCTTATCGCTCAACATTAGCAGGTAAACCAGCACATCTGAAAGTTCATCGCTCACTTCGCCCTTCTGGGCATCGAGGTATAGAGCGAGCTCTTCTCCATTTTTCCATTGAAAATGCTCTAGGACTTCAGCAGCCTCCAACACAAGCGAAATGGCAAGATCTTTGGGATTATGGTACTGATCCCAATCCCGGGCATTGGTAAATGCGCGTATTTTATTAAGAAGAGTCTCTATTGAGTCCATAAAATTACCATAAAATTACGATATTGACAGTATAATACTCAGCGCCTTTAGTATCAAATGAGTGTTACACGCACACAGGATATCACGCGTCGTTTATATGAAAAATTTCATGCAAGCACTGCATTACGCGATAAAACATTTACGATGCCGTGATCCGCGTCAACCTCGACCAAATCTCCCTGTTGCAGTATGGAGGTTGCGTTCTGTGTGCCGACAATGCACGGTTTCTTCAATTCCCGGCAAATAATCGCCGCATGGGTGAGTACGCCGCCAAGATCAGTCACTACCGCGATTGCCTGCGTGATGAGGGTGATGTACTCTGGCGTGGTCATAGTGCACACCAACACTTCATTCTCTTTAAATATTCCTTCCTGCACGCGCGCTTCAGGCACGATGCGCACGCGGCCTTGCACGACCCCTCCATGCCCTATGTGGCCCTTGAGTGTAGCTTTAACCCCTACGTCAACATGATGGTGCAGAATCTGGAATTCGCTGTAGAGCGATCCCAACAGCCTATTATAATCAAGAAACCATATCCCGGATTCCTCCACGGTCACGGTTTCAAAATAACCCTGCAAATAATTATTTGAAAATAAAGCTCCCAATTTCTGTTGCAGCACATCCTGGATATGCCTCTCTTCTACCAAAAGGTGCTTCATGATAGCCAGCAAATGCTGCTGCGCCTCCTGATCATCTCCGCTTAATGTCCACTCACGCCAATCAAAAGAGAATGTGAGAGGCACCTGTTCAGCGTAAAACCCCTGCGTGAGCTGATAGTGGCCTCCGCGAATGATTTCTCCGCAAATACCATATGCATTGACGACGAAAATGGTTGACCACAGCGTGGTTTTATGGGAAACAAAATCTGCCCTGTAGTTCACCGGTTCAATCTGCTGCGCATGGAACCATGCCACGGCCTCTTTTACCGTATGCCCCCGCATGCGCAGCTTAGGCAAAGAAGGGTCAAGGGGAATGAGCCTTAACGCGCATAGTTCGTCACCCCGCGCGGCAAAGAATTCCTGAAATAGGGCGCTCTGCGAAGCAATATCCATTGCCGAAAATTGCACAGGCCTGTCAAAGGGAAGCCCGATCACTTCATTGAGCACCTTCATCCGTTCACGCTTTTCATTGTCTTCCTCGCGGAAAGCCCTTGCCTTTTCATGGCCGATTTTCTCCAGCCATTCCGTCAAAGAAATCTGCGTCTGGTAAAGTTTCGTAATATCCATATAGCCTTATGCCTATCTTCTCTAATTCATTTTACCTCCAATGATAAAGTCTTGACAAGAAAATATACAGCCGCTATACTTGTGCTACTGTGCTAATACAGTGAAACACTACTATGGAACAACAGCTCTCGACAAAACAGGCCAATGACCTTTTTGACGCAATATTATCGCTCAAATCAGCCAAAGAATGCAAAGCATTTCTTAGGGATCTCTGCACTCTGTCTGAAATTGAGGCGATGATAGAACGTTTACATGTTGCCAAAATGGTTAAAAGTGACATACCATACCGTGAAATTAGCGCTAAAACCGGTTCAAGTACCGCTACCGTCACCCGTGTGGCCCATTGGTTTCATCATGGGATGGGTGGCTATGGGCTTGTGCTTGACCGCGTGAAATAAACTGCATCAAACACTTGCGTCCAGTCACCCGTTTAAAAAACGGGTTTTTTATTTTATTCACCTAATTTTTGCCTTATGAACAAAATCCAACCAACGATTCTCAAAGGAACCCGCGATGTGCTCCCTCCGCAAATGATACAGCGCAATGCGGTCATGGAAACCATGCGTAAGACTTTTGAAAGTTTCGGATATGCACCGATTGAAACGCCGATAATTTGCCCTGCGGAGACCATTTTGGGCAAATATGGCGAAGAAGGAGACCGGCTCACCTATTCATTCAAAGACCGAGGGGGAAGGCTCATCGCGTTGCCATATGATTTGACGGTGCCCTTCGCGCGTTTTTTCGCGGCAAATTATCAAAAATTGCCTTTTCCTTTCAAGCGCTACCAAATGCAGCGTGTGTGGAGAGCGGAAAAACCGCAAAAAGGTCGCCTGCGCGAATTTTACCAGTGCGATATTGACATCATCGGATCAAAAAGCCTGATCTGTGAAGCAGAAATTGTCAAAATTATCGCGGTAGTATTTGAAAAACTGGGAATTCGAAACATCGTGATCAAGGCGAACTCAAGACGGCTGATGAATGCAATATTGCAGTCTTATGGCATTGATCAAGACAATGCGGTATCAGTCATTCGCATAATCGACAAAATGACAAAAATCGGGAAGGATTCTGTAATATCAGAATTGAAAAAAATGGGGGTAAACGACGCCGAAAAAATAATCAAAACGCTTTCTCCTGAAGATACAAACGCAAACACGCTGAAAAAACTAGCCGCGTACGACAGCTCCTCTTTGGAAGAATTTTTAGCTTACTGTAATACCCTTGGCGTACCTGAAAAATGCCTCCAAATTGATCCGACGCTGGCGAGAGGGCTCGATTACTATACTGGGCTTACCTTTGAGGCGGTGAGCGAGAATACGGATTTCGGATCAATATGCGCCGGCGGCCGTTATGACGATCTCTGCGGCATTTTCTCTGATAAAAACTTTTCCGGAGTCGGCGTCGCGTTCGGTTTTGAACGGATCATGCTATTGCTCGAACAACTGCGGCTTTTACCCAA
The DNA here is from genome assembly GCA_041645165.1 of Patescibacteria group bacterium. Lineage (NCBI taxonomy): Bacteria > Patescibacteria group bacterium. The sequence goes on from JBAZQN010000007.1 coordinate 38,727, forward strand.
CGGCAGCGCACCGTCGCAAGTTCTCGTGACTATTTTTGATAAAAATTCAATCCAAGAAGCGCTGCAGATTTATAACAGGCTCATTGAAGCCGGCGTCGCGGCGGAAATTTACTTTGAACCTGAAAAGCTGTCAAAACAATTCAAATTCGCGGATAAAAAACAAATTCCGTTTGTGCTTATTCAGGGGCCTGATGAGAGGGGAAAAAGTGAAATTACCGTCAAACGAATGCAAAACGGAAAACAGAAAACTTTGCCGGTAAGCCAATTAATTTCCTATCTAGGAAATTTCTATGAAACGAAATAATATCAGGATCGCAATTCAGAAAGAAGGGCGGCTTAAAAACCCGAGTCTTGAGTTTCTTGAATCTTTAGGCCTTCAATTTTCCAAAGCCAGCGGCAGAACGCTTGTCGTGCCCTGCGAGAACGTTGATGTCGAAATTTTGTATGTGCGACACAGCGATATACCGCAGTATCTCCAGAGCGGAGCGGCTGATTTTGCCGTTGTCGGCGGCAATGTGCTGTATGAAAATAATTTTAACATAAGAGAAATAAAACAACTGGATTTTGGCATATGCAGTTTGGTGATCGCCATACCAATCGACTCTCCCATTCAAAAAACACAGGAGCTTGAAGGAGAACGTATCGCAACGTCTTATCCAAACAGCTTGCGCAAATTTTTACAAAAACAAAAAATCAATGCGTCCATCATTGAAATAACGGGCTCCGTTGAAGTTGCGCCCGCGTTGGGGCTTGCAGATGCGATTTGCGATCTTACACAGACAGGGAATACGCTCAAAGAAAACGCTCTGAAACCGATAGAAACATTATTTGATTCTATGGCTGTATTCATTGCGTCGCCGTTTGAAAGCAGGCAGAAGAGTGGATTTATCAATAAATTTTTAACCCAATAAATATGATTGAACTAATTGGATACACAGCAGCATTTCTTACGGCATCTGTTATGATACCTCAAATTGCTAGATCAATTCGCACGAAAAGCGTTGGAGATATCTCGTTTATGATGTTGGCTTTATACATTACAAATACAGGATTATGGGTAACTTATGGCGTTCTCATAGGGGCTGGACCTGTTGTCGTAGCAGATAGTTTTGCTTGCTGTGCTGGAATTACACAATTAATTATAAAATTAAAATACAATAAATTATGAAAAAATATTACTTCAAGCAACTTGACGACGTCTTATTAAAAAACCTTTGCGAAAGAAAGGCAATCCGTTTTGATGACGTTTTGCCCGTTGTTAAAAACATACTGGATAAAGTAAAAAATAATGGCGATGAAGCTGTGGGTGAATTTACGCAAAAATTCGACAAAGTTCACCTTTCGTCTCTCGCCGTAACTCAACAGGAAATTGATCGGGCTTGCAAGCGCATTCCGACAAACATTCAAAATGCTTTCGCACAAGCGGCGCGTAATATTGAGAAATTTCACAAATCACAATTGGTTAAACGGATAAAAGTGGAAACAGCAGCGGGGGTTACCTGTTTTACAGAGACGAGGCCGATTGAAAAAGTCGGATTATACATTCCGGGCGGCACCGCTTCCCTGCCTTCCACAGTGCTCATGCTTGCAATTCCTGCAAAGCTGGCGGGATGCGGGGAAATCGTGCTGGTGACCCCGCCCGCTAAAGACGGAAACGTCCCCGATGTTATATTATTCGCCGCCACGCTATGCGGAATTGCGCGAATCTATAAAATTGGCGGCGCACAAGCTATTGCGGCGCTTGCGTTCGGCACGGAAAGTATACCAAAGGTGTACAAAATTTTCGGTCCTGGCAATCAGTACGTCACCGCTGCAAAGATGCTTGTTTCCATCGATCCTGAAGGCGCTGCTATTGATATGCCCGCGGGCCCGACGGAGGTGCTGGTGATTGCCGATGAAAGCGCGCGAGCCGATTTTGTGGCAGGCGATCTTTTGGCGCAAGCGGAGCACGGTGCTGATTCGCAGGCGATACTCATTGCCACTTCCGACAAGAAAGCTGACGAGGTTTCAGATGAAGCGTATCGGCAACTACAAACCCTGCCGCGAAAAGAGACTGCTCAAAAATCTTTGAAAAACAGCTTCGCCATCATTGTCAATTCTATGAATGAGGCCCTTGCATTCTCCAACAGATATGCGCCGGAACACCTTATCTTGAATGTGAAAAACGCCTTCAGGTACGTGCCAAAAGTGGAAAGCGCCGGTTCCGTATTTTTAGGTCCGTACTCCTGTGAATCAGCCGGGGATTATGCAAGCGGTGCCAATCACACGTTGCCGACGTATGCGCGAGCCCGCGCCTCCGGAGGCGTCTCGGTAAGTAGTTTTCAAAAACAAATAACCTTTCAAAAAGTGACGAAGCAAGGCGCGAAAAATATAAACCCTCTCGTGTCCACCATGGCCGGTCAAGAATCGCTTGAGGGGCACAAAAGAGCCATGCAATTGCGTTTAGAATGACTGTTATAATATGAGGAATCTCGCACTGGATAGAATCCGAAAGATGAAACCGTATATACCACCATTAGACGGCCGATTTATGTATGGTGGAATGCTGCTGGATTTCAGTGAGAACACATTATCATCCCGAAGTAAGGTCGCTCAAGCACTGAATAAATTTGTGAAGGAGAGAAAACTGCATATCTATCCCGAGTATTATAATTTGGAAGAAATAATCGCAAACTACGCGGGAGTGAATGCAAATCAGATAATGATCACCAACGGTTCCGACCAAGGAATTGACGTTATCTTTCGCACATTCACCGATAAGGGGAGCAAGGTCATCATTCCGCGCCCCAGCTTCGCCATGTTTTACCAATGCGCCCAAGTGGTCGGTAATGAAGTGGTGCGCCCCGCATATCGAGAGGAAGATCTTTCATTTCCGTTGGATGAAGTGCTTAATTCGATTGATGACGAGGTAAGGCTCGTGGTGGTGTGCAATCCCAACAATCCTACGGGTACCGCCGTATCCGTTGCCGACATTGCAAAAATCGCACGTAAGGCGAAGGAGGCGATCATTTACGTCGATGAGGCATATTTTGAATTTTCAAAGATCACCGCTCTGCCACTCATTAATAGATTTCCTAACATCGTCATCACGAGGACTTTTTCGAAAGCATTCGGTCTCGCCTCCATGAGAATCGGCTACGTCATTGCAAGAAAAGAATATATATCCGAAATGCTGAAAGTGCGCGGTCCTTTTGATATCAATATGGCCGCGTACTATACCGCCAGTGCCGCACTTGAGGAGAAACAAAATATGCAACGTTACGTTGATGAAGTCATGCAGCGCGCAAAACCGTTTGTGGAAAAATTCTTTTCCCAAAATGCCATACCATATTTCTCCTCTTGTGCAAATTTTATTCTGTTTCGTCCAGACAATCCCGCCCGCGTCATGACACAACTTCGTAGGGGCGGTGCGCTGGTGAGACCGCAAACTCAAAAAGGGGTGGAAAACACTTTACGGGTAAGCATTGGCACCGCTGATCAAATGCAGAAATTCGTGGAGATTTATAAAAAATTCGTTCTGAGCAACTCTCAACAAAAATATGCATTTCTTGATCGTGACGGCACACTGATATATGAACCACAAACCACGTATCAAATCGACAGTGTAAGGAAACTAAAAATCCTTGACGGCGCGATAAAAGGACTGCAAGAACTGCAAAAAAGGGGTTATTCATTAATAATGATTTCCAACCAGGACGGCTTGGGCACCTCGTCATTCCCTCGTAAGAATTTTAAAGCTCCACAAGAGAAGATGCTGAATATTTTCCGCAAAAAGGGAATAACTTTTGAACGGATATTCATCTGCCCTCACCTGCCGCATGAGGCGTGTACTTGCCGGAAACCAAAAATGGGACTGGTGGATGCGTATTTGAGGAACTCAAATTTTGATAAAAACCTGTCATTGGTGTGCGGAGACAGAAAAAGCGACCGGCAGTTCGCAAAAAATATCGGCCTTACATTCGTCTTTATGGAGACGAACGGCAATTTTTACGAAGCAATTAAATCAGTGCTAACCGAATCTCTATGAAATCAAGAACGGCAACAATCAGGCGCAAGACGATGGAAACGGATATAACTGTAAATGTGAATCTCGACGGTACGGGCAAATACCGGGTGGATACCGGCATCGGCTTCCTGAATCACATGCTGGAGCTTTTTTCCAAGCATTCATTGATAGATCTCACCCTGAAAGCGAAAGGCGATGCGAAGGTGGATGAACACCACACTATTGAGGACGTCGGCATCTGTCTCGGCAAGGCGCTGCGCAAGGCTTTAGGGGATAAGAAAGGCATTGAGCGGTATGGATTTCTGCTGCCGATGGACGAAGCTCTGACCGAAGCCGCAATTGATTTGGGCGGAAGGCCTTATCTTGTGTGGAACGTTTCTTTTAAGCGGGAAATGATCGGAGACATGCCGACAGAGCTTTTCGAGGATTTCTTCAAGGCAGTGGCCGATAACCTTCAAGCGAATATCCACCTCAATGTAAAATACGGCAGGAATGAACACCACATCGCGGAAAGCGTCTTTAAGGCGCTCGCAAGATGCTTGAGGTCTGCAGTGAGCCGCCAAACTCGCACGAAAAAACTATTACCCTCTACCAAAGGAAAACTATGATTGCCATAATCAATTACAAGGCCGGCAATGTCGCGTCAGTGAAAAATGCGCTGGAACGGCTGGGGAGCGCGTGCACCGTCACATCCGATCCGGAGGAAATTCTATCCGCTGATGGCGTGATTTTCCCTGGCCAAGGCAGGGCAGGCGCCGCTCTGTCAGAACTGCAAAAGGCACGCATTGATACCGTTATCCCTCGAATCACCAAGCCGTTTTTAGGCATTTGTTTAGGGATGCAGCTCCTTGGACGCTTTTCCGAAGAAGATAACACAAAATGTCTCGAGGTGTTTCAGGGTATAAGTCGCAAGTTTCCGCCGACGCTCAAAACCCCGCACCTCGGCTGGAATAAAGCAGAACTCACGAAAAAATCCCCCCTCACGGCGGGTATCACGAACGGATCGTACTTTTATTTCGTGCACTCATATTACATGGATGCTACGGAGGATCAAACGGCGGGGACAACGAGTTATGGTTTTGATTTCACTTCAATCATGCAAAAAGACAACTTTTTTGCCGTCCAGTTCCACCCAGAAAAATCCGGCGCGCAGGGCTTGCGATTGCTTACTAATTTTTACGAATTATGCTTGTAATACCAGCCATTGATATTGTCGGCGGCAAATGCGTGCGCCTCACGCAGGGCGATTTTGCCAAAAGCACCCTCTACAGCGCGAATCCGGCTGATGTCGCGAAAGATTTTGAACGTCAGGGTACGCGATTTCTGCATGTCGTGGATTTGGACGGCGCCAGAACAGGTTTTCCGGTGAATTCGGAAACAATTCTTTCCATCGCAAAATCGGTCGGCATTCCGATCCAAATCGGAGGAGGAATCCGCTCCTACGATCAGGCACGCGGGTATCTTGAGGGCGGCGTCTCGAAAATCGTTTTAGGCACCGCGGTTATTGAGAATCCAAAAATGCTAGAGCGCGTGTCCAGGGATTTTGGTAAGTCGCGTGTTACGGTCTCTGTCGACATAAAAGATGGAAACGCTGCCACTTGCGGGTGGCTGAAAAAGAGCACTGAAACCGCTCCTGCACTCATTGCCGCTCTCAAAAAAATAGGTATTGCGTCCGTGATAGTAACCGACACTTCAAAAGACGGCCTGCTCCAGGGTCCGAATTTTGGTTTGACAAAGCTGTTTATTGATGAAGGTTTTGAGACTATCGCGGCCGGAGGCGTGACCTCTTTATCCGATATTAGGGAGTTTACCAAACTTGGCGCGTATGGCGTTATCGTGGGGAAAGCGATCTATGAAAATAAGATTGATATGCGAAACGCGCAGCGCGAAGCGGCGTACAAAAGCAGCTTGGCAAAAAGAATAATCCCGTGTTTGGATGTAAAAAATGGACGCGTGGTAAAGGGCACTTATTTTACGAATCTGCGCGATGCCGGCGATCCCGTTGCATTGGGAAAAAAATATTGCCAGCAAGGAGCCGATGAGCTCATTTTATTGGATATTGCGGCAACGTTAGAAAGCCGCAAAACGTTTTGCGATCTGGTATCGGCAATAGCGCGTGAGATAAGCATACCATTTACCGTAGGCGGCGGGATCACCACCATAGAAGACATTCGTAAACTGCTGAGTGTCGGGGCAGACAAAGTTTCCATCGGGACCGCGGCAGTGAGAAATCCCCGTTTTATCAAAGATGCGGCCGCATATTTTGGTTCGCAATGCATTGTTATTTCAATTGACGCAAAAAGGCAGAATGAAGACTTCATAATTTACATAAAGGGCGGGACGGAAAAAACAGAGATGGACGCCGTGGCTTTTTCCAAACAAATGGCGCAGTATGGCGCCGGCGAGCTTCTGGTAAATAGTTTGGATCGCGACGGGACCCAAAAAGGATTTGATGTTGAGCTGTTAAAAAGAGTTACCGACAGCGTATCCATACCGGTGATTGCTTCAAGCGGCGCAGGCTCAATGAGGGATTTCTTGACGGTCTTTGAAAAAACAAACGTAGATGCGGCTCTTGGCGCGAGCATTTTTCATTCTCAAGAGAAGAGCATCATGGAACTTAAAAGGTTTTTATCCAGCAATAACATACCTATACGCCTATGAATACCGTTAAAAATGCGAAAAAAAACGTACTAAAACCTGTTCAGGTTAATATCTCTCATGGGGTAGATAAACTCAACACCGAACGATTGGATTTCGAGAAACTTAGCGGGATCATACCTGCTATCATTCAAGATGCCGACACCAAGCTCGTGCTTATGCTGGGTTTTATGAATAAAGACGCACTGAACAAAACAATAAAAAACAGAAAGGTGACTTTTTGGAGTAGGACAAAAAAACGGCTATGGGAAAAAGGGAAATCTTCTGGCAATACGCTTAAGGTGCTCTCCATTGCCACAGATTGCGACCACGACACGCTTTTGATTTTAACAAAGCCGCAAGGGCCTGTCTGCCACACCGGTGCCTATTCTTGTTTTGGAGTAAAAAAACAAGAGCGATCTGATTTTTTGAAGGAACTCTATGACCTGATCGCCACAAGGAAAAAAGAATTGCCGATACGTTCTTACACCACCTCTCTTTTTAACCAAGGGCTGGGTAAAATACTGAAAAAGGTTAAGGAAGAATCCGGTGAAGTAATACAGGCTGCGAAAAAAGAGTCAAAAACACGGCTCATCGAAGAAAGTGCCGATCTCGTCTATCACTTATGGGTGCTGTTGGCTGAAAAAAACATCTCAATCTGCGATCTCCTTACTGAACTCAAACGCAGAAGAAAAGGCGGTTAAACCCGTTCCCGCTCCCCTACCACCATATAAAAGAGCGTCGGGATGATAAAGAGCGTGAAAAAGGAATAAAACAAAAATCCTATCTCAAAGGACAGGGTGATTTCAAATATGGAAGCGACGTGGTGGCAGATAAACTGCCACGCTACAGTCGATTGCATTTCTCGCCGTATGCCCGCCTGCCAACCCGCCCACAGATACGCAGTTGCTGGCGGGGGCAGGTAGCTTCGGAACTTGTCTCCGACTTCACGTTCGTAGCGTCAGAGCTAGTCTCTGACTTCGTGTGGCAGGCATCCCAGTCATTCGACGGGACAAGAGCTGCCACACTACATTGTCCGTGTGCGTCAGCGTTTGTGTATCAGGCGGCGCTCATTTTCGCAAATGCGATAAACAAAAGCGTGAACACGGCGGTCATAATAAAGGGCGCAAAATCGGAGAGATAGTCGCGCCGTGCTAATTGAAACCGTTTCAAAAGGAGCGAATTGGTAACGACCGAAACCGAGCTTAATGCCATCGCAAGGCCCGCAAGCTCCGGCTTGAGCGACAAGCCGATCCCTATGAATATCCGCGCCGCAACGGGAATACCGATGACGTTATAAAACAGGGCGAAGAACATGTTCTGTTTTACCTTGCTCATGGTCACGCGGCTTAAACGGATGGCATGCGCCACATCTTGCAGGTCATTCTTGATAATCACGACGCCGCCCGCTTCCATCGCCACATCAGTGCCGCTCCCCATGGCAATGCCCACATCCGCCTGTGCGAGCGCGGGCGAGTCATTGATGCCGTCGCCCACCATGGCGACCCTGCTCGCGCGCACGCGCCCCCGCCGATCCGTCTGGGGCACGAGTTGGAGCTTCTTCACTGCTTCTGCTTTTTCGTGCGGCAATACCTCCGCTAAAATATTCTGTTCGGGAATGCCGAGTTGTTTGCCTATTGCCAAGGCAGTACGGCGATTGTCTCCCGTTATCATATAAATGGAAATCTTTGCATCTTTAAGCATGGACAGTGCGGCAAGCGACGTATCTTTGATCGTATCGGATACCGCAATAATGCCCAGCACTTTGTCTCTGCGCGCGAGCAGCATCGCGGTTTTGCCCGCAGTCTCAAGGCGCTCTACTCTGCGGCTAATTATTTCTAAGTTATGCCCCAACCCTGCCATAAGCGCGCGATTGCCAAAGAAATATTCTTGGCCTGCCACAGACCCTGAAACGCCCTTGCCGGGAATCGCTTTAAAATTCTCGACTTCTTGCATCTGCGCGCGTTCGGCTTCCGCGTAGGCGGTAATGCTCTCTGCAAGCGAGTGTTCAGAGCCTTTTTCAAGGCTGCCGGCAATCCCCAACAGTTCGTCTTCCCCTATCTCGCTTACTGAGACAAGGTCAGTTACTTCAGGAGTTCCTTTCGTGAGCGTGCCTGTTTTATCAAAGAGCACCGCATCAATTTTTGAAAGCGCTTCCAAGGGCTCCCCTCCTTTAATCAGTATGCCGAACTCCGCGCCCTTGCCGGTCCCCACCATCACCGCCGTCGGCGTGCCAAGGCCGAGCGCGCAGGGACACGCAATCACAATCACTGACACGAAGGTAAGGAGCGCGAACGTGAGAGAGGCACCTAGGGCAAAATACCATACCAGGAAAGAGAGGAGCGCCAAACCGATCACCGCAGGGACAAACCATGCGGAAATCCGGTCTGCATACGCCTGGATCGGCGCCTTTGACCCTTGCGCGTCTTCAATAAGCTGGATGATGTGTGAAAGAACCGTATCCGCGCCCACTTTCGAAGCGCGAAATTCAAAACTGCCGAGCTTGTTCATGGTCGCGCCGATGACCGTATCGCCCTCTTTCTTTTCCACCGGCATGCTTTCGCCCGTGAGCATGGACTCGTCAACGGCAGAATACCCTTTGGTGATCACGCCATCGACAGGAATCTTCTCGCCCGGGCGCACCACCACCGTATCGCCTGCCACGACCTCTTCCACGGGAATGTCCATAGCGGTTCCTTGGCGCAATACCCGGGCGGTTTTCGCCTGTAATCCCATGAGTTTCTTGATCGCATCGCTGGTGCGGCCTTTCGCGCGCGCTTCCAGCCACTTCCCCATGAGCACGAAGGTAATGAGCAACACGCCGATTTCGAAATAGAGATTAGGAATCTTCTCGCCCAAAAGCGCCCACACAGAACCCGTGGCGAGCCAAAAGCGGACAAACTCGTAAAGGCTGTAGAAAAATGCGGTGCTCGTGCCGATCGCGATGAGGCTGTCCATGTTAAACGTGCCCATGCGCAGGCTAGACCACATGCCGCGGTAAAAACCCGCGCCGAGGATGAATTGCGCCGGCAGCGCCAGCATGAGAGAAATGGCGCCAATGGCAGGAAGGATCTGCTCACGGAAGGGAAGGCGGGAAGAAAAATCAAGCGCCATGAAATAGACGAGCGGCACGCTCAATATCACGCCAAAGATAAACTTGTCACGGTACGCGCGAATTTCCTTCTCGCGCTTTTTCCTATCAAATTCCTGGTCTTTGGGATTGCTTATCTCCGCCTTATATCCCGCGGCCTTCACCGCATCCTTTATCTTCTCCTCATTGAGCTTCCCCGCATCAAACACCACGCGCGCTTTTTCGGCGCCATAATTCACATGCGCCTCCCTGACCCCGGGAACTTTCCTTAATTTGCGCTCAATAAGATTCGCGCAGCTTGTGCAGTGCATGCCATAGATATTGAAACTTGCGCGCCTCTCTCCCTGTGCTCCTGCTGCCTGCGGCGCAGCCTGTGCGGGCTCTCCTTGCTCGCCTTCGCCTAAAGGCTTCGGCGAAGCAGGCCCGCCTTGCGGCAGGCCCGGCGAAGCAGGCTCATACGCGCTTAATCGTTCCAAAAGGGAGCTCATGGGCCGCAGCGTCTTCTGCAAAAATGAAGCAAATTCCTCTGCGTCCTGCTTGCCTTCCGGAAACTCTATGGAACCATTTTTTTGCACCTCAATTTTCCCCACGAACTGGGGCGACTGGTCCTCTGAATGCCGTAAATTCCCTTCAGCGTGAATCGTGCTCTCAATGTGGAGCTTGAACGCGTGCGGGTCTTTTTGCGGCTTTAAATCCATGGGATGAGCCGCGCCATTTGAGGTATCCATATATTTATTATGATAAAACGCCTTCGAGCGTATACGCGCCGAGCGATTCAATCTCTTTCTTTAAACGCTGCCAATCCAGATTCTCTTCGTGTTCAACCACCGTCTTCCCGGTGATAAAATCCACGGTGCACGCGCGCACCCCCGGCACGTCGCGGCAGGCATCTTCGATGAGCGCTTTGCACGATGCGCAATGTGTCCCTTTGATGGTAATGGTCGAGGTAGCCATACTTGATTTATTAAAGTTGCTAAATAAATTATGTTAAGTCTCTCATTTTATAAGCCATACAATAAGCAAAAGGCCAGAAATAATCATGGAGAGCGCCATGATGAGCTTCACCGACGAAAAGGTGCGGGTATGCAGCTGTTGGCAGTACTGGAAAACAGCCTTGTTGCTCACCGAAACAAACAGCACGACGAGCGGAAGGACAAACATGAAATTATACACAAGCAAATACCCCACTCCGCGCCAAAACGTCTCCTTGATGCTCAACAGGCTCACCGTGGCCAGATACACGCCGCCAGAACAGGGAAATTCACAGATACCCACCAACACCCCCAAGGTGATCGCTGACATGATGGTAATCTCCGGTTTCCATTTTGGAATTCGGCAGCGATTGAAGAACGAGGAGAGAAACGGTATCCGCACACGCGGCCATACATACTCCTTAAGGTGGAAAATCCCCAACGCGAGTATGAGGATCGCGGCTGCCCAGCCGAAGAAATCATGAACGCCGAAGAGGTGCGCTACTTTCAGGATCCCCAGCCCTATGAGGAAATAGGTGACATAGGTGGCGGCGATATAGAAGAGGCCGAAACTTATAAAAAGCCTTTTCTCCAGCTTCAAGGAAAGCATCATCGCCAAATAGAACAGGAGCACGCCCACTGCGCAGGGATTGAATGAATCTATAAGGCCATTTATTAAAACAAGAGGAAGCATACATTAAGATAAGCATTTCGTGGCGTATACTGGCGTTATGCTGGCGTAAACTGGCTTCTATACCCCATAGATGCGGAAGAACGCAGATAATTACGCAGAATAACGCAGAAATTAAAAACTCCGGTACGATAAATTATTCGACATCTGCGGTGAATTTCAGGTTCACCAAGGGTCTCAAAGGGTCATTCGTCCTGAAAACCACCTCCCGCGTGACACGACCTTTTACCGGCATGATCGAAGGCTGATAGGTGACTCTTACCACTGCTTCGCCGCGAGGCGATATTTCCCCGCGCCATTGCGGGTTGCGATGCATGGAAAACCGAGGGCTTTCCCTCCCGCCGATGATAAACTGCGCAAACGTGCAATCGCATGAGGTGATCACATCATTGATGACGAGCGGCTTCTCGCCCCGATTTGTTAATCGTATCTCTTTGACTTTTGTTTCTTCCAATTTCATGGTACCAAAATCAAATACGGTTTCATCTATGAGCAAGCGGGGAGCGGGGCTCTCTTGGGTTGTGTACTGGGGAATAGGGGCTCCCCGCTGGCTGAGCGCTGCAGCGAGCACGCCGCCCATGACCATAATAATCAATATGATAATGCCGGCCATGATAGGATCAATCTTCTTCATATCACTCTTTCTTAAGCAGGCCATCAATAATTTGCTGGAACGCCTCATAGGGAAGGGCGCCGCTTACCAGCTGGCCGTTCACAAACGTCGCGGGAGTGCCGTTCACCCCTTTGCGCTGCCCTTCATCAAAATCACTCTGGACCTTTGATGCGTATTTTCCCGCATCGAGACAGCTATTAAATTGCGCTGCGTTAAGCCCCGTATCTTGCGCCCATTTCTTAAATTTATCCAGGCTGTAACCGCTTGGCTGGTTTTCGAAAAGGATGTCGTGATACTCCCAAAATTTCCCTTGCTCGTCGGCGCACTCTGACGCTTCAGCGGCCTTCTGCGCATTGGGATGGAAACTTAAGGGAAAGTGCTTATATACAAGCCTTACTTTTCCCGCATAATCGCTTAATATCTTTTTCAGGGTGGGATAATGCCGCTCGCAAAAAGGGCATTCAAAATCAGAAAACTCAACAAACGTAATAGGCGCGTCGAACTCTCCCCGCACATGATTATCCTCTGCGACCTCAAACGTCTGCAGGGGAAGCGGATTATTCGCGGGCGCGGGGGCAGGCGGAAGGATGGCGCCTGCCGCTTGCTTATTTTGCGCCTGTACGGCTTTTTGTCCCTGCGCTGTGTCATTTGTCCGCGATGCGCGGAGAAGCTTTACTCCCAATACCACATTGAGAGACAGAGAAAGCAGAGAGACGCCCGTGAGAAAACCAAGGAGGAATGGCGCTTTCCCATTACGCGCGGGGATAAACACGCGCTGCGAGGGCGCAGATTTTGTCTCTTTCATTTCTTCCTTCACTTCCCTTATCATCTCCACCGCATAATCCCCCGCTCCCCTTACCGTTTTTTCAATATCCTGTTCGCTGATTTTGCTCTCGTCATACACCACCGCAAGCTTCTGGGATTCGTGGTTCGCTTTCGCTCTTACGACCCCTTCCTTTTTCCCTAAAAGATCCTCGAGAGCGTCAGCGTTCGCGCTCCCGCGCATGCCTGCCTGTGCAGACAGGCCTTTGATATGGAATGTTGCTTTTTTCATAGGTGGAATATAAACATGATAATTGTATTCATTCGCGAGGGCGTGTCACAGTTCGCCGTGAGGATTGTCTGAGGCAGTCCCGATAAGCTATTGACTGATGAGGATTGGAGGCTTATCGGGACGGTCTCCCGACCGCGTCGGGAGAGCCGAGTTCCGCAACAAGAACTGGGGTGCGCTCGAGCAGAATAGTACCAATTCATAGTGTAAAATTAATATTAATCTTCTATTGAGGGACCCCGCAGCTGCCGCTTCCCCCGCCTCCGCAGCCGCATCCGCTCGCGCCTGAAGGCACCGGGGAATTATCGCTCAAAGCCGCGCCAGAAAGAGTGGGGGCGTCCGCGCGGTCAGCGCTCACCGCTTCGATAACGCCAGAAATCATGCCCATCCAGCAGCTGAATTTATATTTCCCGGCTTTGGGCACCGTGAATTCCTTAACCGATGTCGTGCCGGGAGTAAGGTCTATCTGCCCGCTAAACAAGCCGCGCGCGAGCACCGCATTGGTGCAGCCGCTGGTGCCCGTATCAGTAATCTCCCACCTCACGGGCACGCCTGCCCTCACCTTGAAATAGTTAGGCTTATACCCTTGCGAGGACGCTTCCATCTTGATAACCTGCACGCCGTTTACCATGGCGGGAAGGTCTTTATCGTCTGTCTTCGCGGCGCCGTTCGTAGCGGAAGTGGCCGCTTTAAGCGAGAAATTACTTAATGAGGGAGCTCCCAGCGCGTTTAACTGCGAATTAATATTGAAGAGAGCGAAAAAGAGCACCACCACTCCCGCGACCTTAAGGAAGGAGCTCGACAGATGCGGCCTTGAAGCAAATGTGACGCTCGAGAGGCCAATCATGAGGAGAGGCAGTGCGGTGCCCAAGGCAAACGAGAACATGATAAGCCCGCCTTGAAGAGCGCTGCCGGAGAGGAGCGCCAATCCCTGCGCGGTGATGGTAAATCCGCAGGGAAGGAAAAAAGTAAACGCGCCCATCAAGGATGGGAGGAAACGCCCTTTAAATTTCGATTCGTCCGCAATGCGCCGGGTAATGGATTTTGGCAAAGTAAACTGGAATTTCTGAAATGCCTTGACTCCCAGCATTTGGAGGCCCAAAAGCAGCATGAATCCTGAAACGCCAATCACGAGCAAGGAGCTAAAGGTTAAGGAAATTCTCAACTGGCTCCCCACGGCCCCGAGCACCGCGCCGAAAAAGGCGTAGGAAGCCATCCGTCCCGCGTTGAAAAGGAGATGCGGCTGGAGTTTAGAGATGAGCGTTGCCTCGCGCGCGTAAAGCTCATGCCACTGTTTCGACATTGACAGGATGATGCCGCCTACCAAGGCCGCGCAGGTGGAAAGGCCCGCAAGCAACCCGAGGAGAAAAAAAGAAGGCAGGGATGAACGCGCGCTCACATTGACGAGGGCGCCGATACCTAACTTATTAAACAGTATGAAAACGGCAATAATGGCAAGAGAAATGCCGATAACCGCACCCGCATTGCTCTTCTTTTGAACCTCGGCTTCGCGGGTTGGATGGTTAAAAAACCGATATCCATCTTGCTTAAATAATTGATCCAACTCTGCGATATTTGGTTTTTTGTCTCGGTATTCTATTACTACCTCTCCCTTATTGGTTGAGGCTTCGACTGATCGTATGCCATCCAATTTAAGCAGCTTTTTTTCTATAAGCACTTCGCAGCTCGCGCAGTGCATGCCTTTAACATAATAGGTGTGCTCTTGCGTTAGTTGAGCGCTCTGCGCAGGGTCTGCTATGACGCGGTAGCCAAGGCTCCTCAAAGCCTGAATAATTTCATCCTGCGCGATACTCTCTTTGTCAAATTCGACAGACGCCTCTCCTGTCTGCTCATTGACGAGTACGCTCTGCACGCCTGCCAGCACCTCAATTTCTGTTTCAATGCGTATTTTATCATCAATGGATTCCACGCCCTCAAGATGAACCTTTATAGTATGGAACATAAGATTATGGTATCCCGCGCGATATGCGCGGGTGCAGTTTATTTGTTAAACAACTTGGTCACCTTTAATATTTCCTGGGTCATCTCCTGCTTCCTCTTCTCGTTTTTTGTCACCATCGCGGTCTTAAAACAAGAGTTGAGATGATTCTCCATCAGCATCTGGTGGGCGGACTTTAAAAGCCCCACCACCGCTAAATTCTGCTGCATGACGTCGATGCAGTAATGGTTGCCCTCGACCATCTGGATGATCTTTGATAAAAGGCTGTGGGCTTTTTTGAAATTAATCAGGGTCTTCTCTTTGTGGCTTTTCATAGGTGTAGCGATTACGTGGGTATATAGAGTATTAAAAGGCAAATGCTATACCTATACCCCAGGTATAGGTCTATCCCACAGGATAGCAAATCACCGTAGTGCTGTCAATAACCCACAAAGGAGAACACGAGATTAATGGCAACAGCCGGAATCGCCTTTCCCCTCGCTGCCTGATTTCGGCCTTTCGTCCTCTTTGCGCGTGCCATGCGCGCCATGCCTCCGCATCCTGCCGAGATGGAAGGCGATGAGAACAATCGCGGGAATGAACCATACCCAGCTTCTCTCTCCGCCGGACGTGTTGATCCGGCCGCTAAAGAGCACGAGGAACATGGGCAGGAGAATGCACCCTGCCATCATCCACCACATGTGTTTTGAATCATGGTTATTGTGATCGGAGTGCGACATACACATAAATAAAAAGATAAATTTTATCTACTGCTAAATAGAGAACTTTTTAGTTCTGGTTTCCGTTGGGGAACCCATGCGGGCGTTGTTCGCGCGTAGGTTCCCCACGCTTCGCCGAACGTCAATCGTGCTTCTTCCTCTTCCTTTTTCGCCAAGCGCACATACCTCCAGGTCAGGATGGGAAACATGATCAACGTAAGAATCGTCGGCCATTGCAGGAGGAATCCCACCATAATCAAAATGAATGCGGTATATTGAGGATGGCGTATGCGCGCGTACGGACCGGTCATTGCCAGCGCGTGTTCACGCTGCGCCTGATAGAGCACCTTCCACGCATCCGAGAGAAGACCGAAACCGATGAAGATGAGTATAATACTCACGATATGGAATGGTCCTATGTGAGGATTCGCGCGCCAGCCGAAGAGCGTTTCCAGGAGATGGCCTGAGTCGTGGGAAAAGAAGTTGACGCCAGGGAACCTGCTCGTGAGCCACCCTGAGAACAAGTAGATCGTGAGAGGAAAGCCGTACATCTCCGTAAACAGCGCGACGATGAATGCCGCGAATCCTCCCAAGGTGCGCCAGTCTCGCGAAGTTTTCGGTTTCACGAAACTCGCCGCGAAGGCAATCAGCAGGACGGAGGCGATGATAACGAGCGGCCATCTGCCATAGTCCTCGAATAGTGTATTCATGTGGGTTGAGATTATGTGTGTGGTTGCCGCGATAATGTCGACTCGCATCGCCGCATAAATTCAGTGTTGATTTTTTAACTCAACGTCTACGAATAGAGATATTTGTACAAGAGCTGTGCTTGGTCAACGATTGCCTGAAATACGCTTACTTCATCTCCCAGATCAGAATTCATCGTCTTCGGGAACACCAGATATCCTTGCACCGGCATCTCCTGATCGGTGGTGGGGATTACGCAGAGTTCGCCAATCTCGCGAACGTTCTTTTTTTGTTCTCTTGTCTGGATAAGTTCCCGATTGGAGACGCTTGTTTTGAGGAGCAGAAAATGTCGCGACGTATACACGAATTCTTTCACGGTTTGCTCGTGCGCGCTCTCCACAAACCTGAACATCCCCCACTCGGCCTTAGCGACCGACGTGACAGCTACGGCGAGCAACCGCTGAAACATGTCTTTTCGAGCCTTCTCGCTCCCTTTCTCGGTCGCAAGGAGATCGCTCGTGAGTTTCTTGAGAAGCGGCAGTCTGCGGTTCACCACGCCGATGTACTCAAACGCGTCAATGAGCTTTTCTTGGGTGATACGCCCCTCGTGCTCGATCTGCCGCACATGTTCTTCTTTTCGTTTCACATCGCGCCGATGGAGCACATATACTCCATAGGCGAGACCGAATGCCAGCAAGGACACGACTGACTCTGCGTATTCTTCTGGAAGGGCAAACACATGGCCGGTAATCACATGCGGCTCTCCCAAAATCACCAGAAACAATATGAAAAATGCCATTTTCATGGTAAGAGTCATGGCCGTCAATATTAAAGAGCGTCAATCACACCCTTGAGGATCGTCTCAACTTCTTGGGCAAGCGGCTCCAGCGATACATTGTTAATAACGCTAAACGCAATAGTCGGACGCTGTGCAGATACGACCACTGAACCATCATCCCGTTCATAGACGATCACGTTGCAGGGCAGGAGCAGTCCGATTTCTTCTTCCCTCTGCAGCGCCTTATATGCCCTAGGCGGATTGCATGCGCCCAAGATGCGATAGCGCCTAAACTCAACGCCAAGTTTTTCCTTTAAGGTCTTCTGCACGTCAATGTCCGTGAGTATGCCGAATCCTTGCGCCTTGAGCGCCGTGACTGTTTTCTCAACCGCTTCCTCAAAAGGAATGGTAAGGTGCTTTGAGTATCCGTAAGTAGACATAGGATTATTAGTTAATCTCTTTCTTTATTTTCTCGAATTCCTCTCTTGTGATTTCTCCCTTTGCATACCGCTCTTTCAGAATATCAAGCGCTGGTTTCCCTTGCGGCTGACCCCTTCCGCTCATCTCACGGATAAGCCAGGCAATCAGGAGAACCACCCCTCCCCAGAAGAGGAGCATCATGACGCCGCCCATAAACCACCCAAACATATTACCGGCTGCATAGTTCCACATAAGAAATTGAATAAATTAAATAAAACAAAAATACGCCTCTATAACTGCGAGGGCAAAGCCTTTCTATAAACTTATAGAAAGGTTGCCTCTATATGGAAGCGTATACGCGGGGATTGAGCACCCCGCCGGCATAAGCGCGCACGAGATACGAATACCACTTGGAGTCTCTCACGAAACGTTCATAGAGCAAGAACCGCCTACTAGGAGGGCTCTCCGCAACCATCGGCGTAAGGTGCCACACGACGATTGCGATGAACATGGTGAGGCTCATCAAGAGCAGGGTCACCCACAGAGGGGCGCTCGCGAATAACGCGCGCCACTCCATGAGGTGGCTGCCCACATTCATGGGACAGAAAGATGACTTATGCTGCGGCGCAAAGGGGCACCCTGACATGCCCTGCTCGTCCATGCGCATGGTGAGATTTGCTCCTACGGAAACCAACACAAGCGCCAGCGCCGCTCCCGCAACCAACAGGCGAAATGCACTGTGTTTTTGAACCGATAATTTCATAATCCTCATTGTGTAACAATTTGGCAGTTTAACAGTTTAGCAGTTTAAACAACTTAGGGCGCTTAAAAAAATAACATTTCTATTAACTACAAGGTTTGGCCTTGTTTTCCGGAACTATAATGTCAATAGGTTGGATATGTTATTTTTTTACGGCGCCTTAGCCATTTAACCATTAATATTAAACAACAATTAAAGTGCAGAAATTATAGCACAGTTCTCTTTTTCTTGCCAACACCCATGCGCGTAAGCATAGCGCGGTAACCACCCATCCCACTTTTTAGCCAGTGCGCCACGCGCACCACCGTGGAGGTAGACAGTCCTGTCTTTTTCGCCACCTCGCGGTAGGTCTCCCCTTCTGCCAGCAGATTCACCGCCTGCCAGCGCTTGCTGAATTCCCTGATTTCTTCAAGGGTCAGAAGGTCCCTGAAAAAACGTTCGGCTTCGCTCAAGTCTTTGAGCTTCAGCACTGCCCTGCACAGGGATCTGGTATGTTCATTCGTCCATGGATACGGAGCCATAAAACAGCTAACTATAGAATATATGTCGTTTGAAAATCAATCAAATGTAGCCAGAACTTGAGGCCAATCGCGCCAGCCGAGCACGGAAGCGGCCTGGCGCTTCTGCGTTTGTTCTCCCCCATACACAATATACGACGAAGCGGCCTGCTTGGATATGGCACGGTAATACGCAATCCCGTCAAAAAATTCTGATGCTACGGTCTGGCCGGATTTGATTTCAATCGGCAGTAACCCTCCATGACGCTCAATAACCAGGTCAACTTCGTGGCCGGTTTTGTCCCTCCAAAAAAACGCCCGAGGCACAAGCCCGCGGTGAAAACGGTGCTTTAACCACTCCGCGATCACCATTGATTCAAAAATCCCTCCTCTCAAGTAATGGCTTTTGAGTTGACTGGCCTGTGTAATATGGAGAAGGGCGCACAACACGCCCGTATCATAAAAATAAATTTTTGGCGTTTTCACCACCCGTTTATTAAAATTCCTGTGATGCGGCTGCAATAAGAAAATAATGAAGCTCGCTTCCAGGATGGAGAGCCACGCCTTCACGGTTGCCTGATTAATGCCGCAATCGTTGCCAAGCGAGGTGATATTAAGGAGTTGGCCAACCCGTGCCGCTACGAGCTGTAAAAATTTTCTAAAAGTGCTGAGGTTTTCGATATTTTTAATCAGCCGCACGTCGCGCTCCACATAGGTCTGAATATAATTTTGGTAATAACTGGATGCGTCCATCTTTTGATCAAATAGCTTAGGGTAGAATCCCTTCAATAGTACTTCCTCAATCGTTATCCGAGTAAACCCCTTATACGCTTCGGCCAATTCTTCAAGCGCAAGCGGCAGCAAATGCGCGATGGCAACCCGGCCGGCAAGCGACTGGGTAATGCCTTCCAGCAATAAAAAATTCTGTGAGCCGGTCAAAATATACTGGCCGTTCTTGCGTGTTTCGTCCGCGATTGTTTGCAAGAGGGAAAAAAGCTTAGGCACCCGCTGCGCTTCATCAATCACCGCCCCGTCCGCATACTGGCCAAGCAGGCCTTTCGGATCCTTTTCAGCAAACTCCCTCGTTTCCAGATCTTCAAGGTTGAGGTAAGGTTTAGTGGGGAAAAGGGATCTGACGAGGGTAGTTTTGCCAGACTGTCGAGGACCTGTCACGGCAACGACCGGATAGTGTCGAGTGTATTCTTTAATTTTTTTCGCTAGGGTTCTCTTAATCATGTTATTATGATACTCCACTTGGACAAATCTGTCAATTGAGTATAAGATTTGTCAAAACGCACGTGAAGCTCCACGGCTTTACCGCCGTGGCATCTTCACGTTCTTCGGCGGAACCCGCCGAAGCGTATCCGCCTTCGCTTGAAGGCTACGGCGGATTACCCGCATCGCATTCATCCACCCCGCCATGGCGGGGTGGCTTTCTGCGGAGGCGGGTAAAATTTACCATCAGAGGCCTTCATTTTCAGTTGGTCACATTTTGTGACTAGTGCCGTAACAATTTAATTATGCCATATCACTGGCGTGTTTTGAGCAGTATTTACAGGGAGATTTGGCACTATGCATGTTGCGAAACTTAATTGTTACGGTACTAGGCCGCAAACCGCGGCGCCCTCCCCTTTCTCGCTATTTTTCCCCAAGAAAGCTTACGATTTTCTGCTCAAGGATTTTACGGAAATCTTTAAGATGCATGACATGGCTTGCGGGTAAAAATTCCCGAAGTTCGCCGCGGAAATTGATCTTGGATTTCTTCAATAAAGCAAGAACTTGAGTGAGATCGTCTTTTTCCTTCACCAATGGATAGTTTCCCGAAAGCAAAAAGAAATAATCGTAAAAATCCCTTGGTTTATGACGATTGATAAGTGCTTTCATTTTACCTTTAATGATTTCTTCTTTCGGTAAATGGACAAGGGTATAGGGCTGAATATAGTCATTTTCAATCAGCGTTCTGACGCCCCTAATCCAATTGTCATTGCGCAGAGAAACCTCAAAATAAATTTCAGTGATTTTATCGTAGGCGCTAAATTCAAATATGCCCAAGTATCCTCCGGTTGTGTATTTCCCTTCTTTGAGGGAAACGTGGATACCGGTCTTCTCGATATTGGCCAAGGTATTGATAAAAAGTTTCTCAACTTTATGTTTGGCAATTTTCACACCGGTAAAATCAAGATCTTCTGAAAAACGAGGACTATGGAAAACAATCCGCAAAGCTGTGCCGCCCTTGAAGAGCAGACGATCCGCATCGGGCAATTGGTAAAGATACGACAAAAACAAGTGCTGGCAATATTCTCGAACGACATTTCCGAGTTTAGTTTGCGTGTGATCAGTAAATTTTTGGAGGTTTGCGCGTGTCAACATACATTTGCTTGATACGCTTTAACATACCCGGCCTCTTGAACAGTTTTGCATATTCAATCAGTTTCGGCCTGTCAATGTTCCGCAGTTTCAAACGATCATTCAGGGACACTTTTTTGAGATCAACAAAATACAGATAATCAGCCAGCGCCTTTTCCGGCTCGGCAATCAAAACTTTATAACGATCGACTTCCCGTAATTCATAACCGGTGAATGCCTCGGTTTTAATATGACGATAAGTGAAATTCCCGATTGGCGTTTCAAATTCCCTGGAAGTTTTAGTGGTTATTGAAGTATTTCCATACACCACTTCTGGAATAATTTTATAATAAGATAGCGCCGTTTCCAGCGAGACATAAGATGGCTGATAAAGCTTGTTCGCGATAAAAAAGTAATCCGGGTGGCTGTCTTTAATTGTATAAAAATTATTGCGCAACTTTACAAAAAGACCGCTCGTTAAATTCGAGGAAATAAAATTAGCCGCTCTTTTCAAGGACACATTGAAAACGCCCTTGAATTCTTGTGGAGTAAACACCTCTAATCCTATTTTTTTAAGTTTTTCTTCCACTTCTATACGTTTCAGTTTTAGTGCCATATACCAGTAAAAATGAATTGACTACCTTCATTGTAGTCTATGGCGAAATCCATGTCAAACATATATAGAGGAGTGGCGCGGAATGCACCCCTCTCACACACTCCTGCTTATTATATTTTAATTCGCGCGAATTAGAATATATAAGAATGGTCCCATTTATATCAGTTTTCTCGTGTAGCCTGTAAGAATGTTCAAAAAAACAAAACGGGCGATAATAGCTCTATGAGCATATTCCGCCCGTTGCCGCAAATAGTATTTACTATTAAAACTGGAAGTGAAGACCCAGCTGCTGCTGATAACCAGCGATTCTTGCGCTCAATGCAACGAATCGCCCCAGAAGTGAGTTCATGTTCGGCATGATGATAACGCCGGCTAAGAGGATGACGATCAAATATTTTTTCATAAGAGTCTGCGCCTTGTGGGGAATACCTCGACCTTTGATCCCCTCCATTGATTCCATTACACCATACCGCGGCAATTCCGCATCAGGGGGAAAACTGACTCAATTCCTCCCTGCAAAAAGGATCTGTCAGAGTTTCTCAAAATCCTTTTCCGAAATTCCGAGCCCGAGATTCCTCATCACGCTATAGGCGTCTGCGGCGCGGCCGAGGAAATAGCGCTTACCGTCTTTGGGGTTGATATACCACGCCTCTCCCCTGCTCTCTACCTGCAGAAATATCTTGCCCTTATGCTTATTGGCAAACGCGATATCAGTGCGCACCTTAGCGGTGCCATGCACCGTGGGCGCGCTTCCTTGCTCGATCTCTTGCTTATCGCCCATGCCGTCGCCATCCGTATCGGCTTTCGCCTTATCCGTTCCCAGCGCGTCTTCGAGCAGATCCGACAATCCATCTTTATCTGCATCCTCCCCTGCCATCTGCACGAGCCCCACGGGAATTTTTGACAAATCAACTGTCTTTACGCCAACCCCCTGCTGGCGCATAATCGCATACGCATCATCCGCACGGCCTAAGTAATACGCGGTCGTGTCCCGCACGCTAAAATACCAGGCTTCACCATGTTTCTCGACCTGGAGAACAATTCTCCCCAAAAGCGACCTCCCCTTGCTGCTGGAAATTTTCTTTGAGGACAAGGGCGCAGAAGACGATTGAGGCTGGAGGTTCTGCGACAGTGATGGCGCGGGTGACGGAGCGGCTGAAGAGGAGGGGGTCGCCGCAGGAGGAGCAGCTACCGGCCTGCCGAGCGAGAGCCCGGCAAGCACCTCACGCTCAAACTGCGCGACAAGATCGTCAAATTTCTTCTGATCGCTGCCGTACCACTCAAACATGACAACCATCACGCGATCCTTCTCTCGTATGCGATAACCGGCGCCAAACCATTCAGCGGTGTTCCCCGTTTCTTCATTTTCGAAACGGTATCGGTAGTGGATGCCATCCGGCACCTCGCCGTTCACACGGTAATGAAATGATGACTGATAACGTTTGGGAGTGTAGAGAGACGCGACGGTAAAATCGCTGGCAATGATATTCTTAATAGAATCAAAATACTGTTCATTTGTCGCGTTTTCTACGCTTGAGGTTTGTTCCACAAGATACACGCCCCAGCCTAACTCCGGTATGTCCTGATTTTGGCCGCTCGCCGGATGGCCGGAATGGTTAAGCGGCTTGAGCACCCATGGCTTGGGTACGGTAATCGTAAAGTGAGGTTTCGCGTGTTCGTAATACCGCTGTTCTGTAAAAGGAGCGCCATCATCCTTCAACACAAGCGTTTTGAACATGCTGTCAATCTTGTCTTTATCTTTCTTGTTTTTGCCTTCATACCAGGTGAGCGTGACAATGTATTGCTTACTTGGGAATAGGGCGGTATATAACTCCCCTTCCGACACTTGTTTTGCGAAACGTTTGCCGGTCTTTCCGCTCACCACCATATCCCCCTGTTGAATAAGAGAAGAGATCTTCTGGAGTATGTTAGCACTTACTTCCAGGATATGCGGCGTGATGAGAAGCTCCGTAGGCGCCCAAGATGCACTCAAAAATCCACCGTCGGGATCGTCATTTTCCACGCCTATGGCGTTCTCGTCATCGTGAAAAAATTTCCAGCCATCCGGTTTCGTCATCTTAAGATAAGGGATAGTGCTGGTAAACACGTTGATATTTTTCAGCCCCACTTGCTCCCTGATAAGCGCATCTATCCTGCCCTGCAAAGGTGAAACGCTTGTGGACTTCTGGTATGCCTTCAAGAGCCACGGTTCTACCGTTGCCATGCTAATGGCGTATCCAAGGCTTCCCGTGTAATCAGAATGCGCTTCCGAAGTGATGCCGATAAGTTCTCCGCTCACATTCACGAGTGCGCCGCCGGATGATCCAAAGGAAATCACGGCGCCGGTTTTTATCCACGATTTTTGATATTTTTCTAACGTGCCCGCGACCGTATCCACGCTTGCGGTAATGGTCTTCCCTCCAATGCTGGGGTACCCGAGCGCGAGCACCTCGTCGCCGGTTTTCACTGACGCGTGCGTGCCGCGATTATAATAATCAAACTGGGTGATGCGGCTAAGACCCTCCACGTTGCGGATTTTCAAGAGCGCGAGATCAAGCTCCTTATTTTTGTCGATCACGTGGGCGGAATAACTGCAGTCCGGCTCCTCGGTGAGCGATGTGGTAAGGCATACGATGTACGCGGTTGCGAGGGGCTCCCGGAACCGATCCTCGCTGTGGATGACGTGGTAATTGGTGAGCATGTCGCCCTGGTTATTGATGATAACTCCCGAACCATAGCCCACGAGGACGAGATTGCGATAATTATCCTCAATGTAAGTCTTGATTTTTACCACAGCCTTATGCGCGTCATCCGCGTTCACCGCCGCGCGTGCGGGCATAGCGGTGCTGACAACAAACAAGATTGCAGCCATGATAATGACAAATGTTCGGGAAATGGTATACATAAAATTCGCGATTAATAATAAAGCCCCTATGCTTAAAATGTTCAGATCGACGTGTCAAGTGTCCGTAGACTTGGCATCTATGAAATTATAATAAACTTACTTTGAGACCTCATTTGAAGGCGCGCCCTTTATTGTATTTAATTCTTTATACTGCAAATACGTGTAGGCGATGAATACAGGAGTGATGATGCTGGTGATAATTTGTATGATGTTTTGCCATACTGCGCTGAAGATCTTGTCGCCTGTGAACATTTTCACGGGAATGGAGAGGATGACGTAGATCAAGACTGAGATAACGAGGACAAACAGCGACCTTCCAAATATCGCCCACCAATATCCTGTTATTATTTCCTTACTTCGCTTCAATGACGCGCGGATTCCCGAATTTTCGAAAACCACCACAAATAACGCAAACGAATAATACACCCAATAGATAATGCCAGGTACGATGAGGAGAAGGGACAACAACACAATTAACAATCCGTACAGAAAGCCCGCACCTACCACTTTCCACCAATAGCGCTGCGCGCGTTTGAATGTCTCTCGCACCGATTCGGAGGGCAGTGACTGCATGCGGAGACATATCGCCGTAGAGGTAAGAATGCTGAGGTAAACAAGCAGAAGAAGCCACACGATACCGAAGATGCCCAGAATAATATTCACAATCGCCTCCTCTCTTGCGCTCCCCTTATGAAGTACCATGATTATCACATTAAGAAGCAGCAATACACGGGGGAGCAATCCTACGAGGATTATCAATGCGTAAGGCTTGAGCTGTGAAAGGACGAGCTCAACCGCCTGTTTGAATAGGTCGGGAGGACTGCTAAGTGTGGGTCGTTGAATTGTAAGTGGTTGCATATCATTGGTCATACGTGATGGAGTGAGATTTAATGCCAACATAGTGAAGGTTTTTCACCGATGATTTTCTCCAAGTAGGTGATTGCGTCCCGCTGGTCTCCCAAACGGTCTGCCAAGCCCACATCCAATGCGCGTTTACCCAACATGGTTGATCCATCGGCAAGGTTCTTGATAGCCGCTTCATCAAGTCCTCTATTGACCGCCACATCTTGGACGAACATATCGTGGAGCGCCACGATGTCCCGCATCATGAGCTGTCTTTCCTCATTTGTTAGTGGCTTATTTGAGTTTCCAATATCTTTGTATTGTGCGGATACTAAGCGTTCGTATACGAGCCCTTCACGATTATTTTTTCCTGTTTCCTCAAGAAAAGACCAGTTGACGCCTATCCCACCTACATCAGATGTAGGTGAAACGAAAATCGTATCGGCGCCGCTCGCGGCTAAATATGCGGACGAAGTACCGCTGCTTCGTATGACCGCAACCGTCGGCTTCTGCACCCGCTTGAACGCGTCGGCAATTTCTTTCCCCGCAGTGAGGGAACCGCCGTATGAATCAAACTCGAGCAACACCGCCTTGACGCGATCCAGTCCTTCAGCCTGCTCAAGGTAGTGAATGATCCTGTCCGACGATACCCTGCTCTCTCGCTCCTCATTTTCATCTGATTTATCATCACCAGAGTTCGACTCATTCGGTATATAAGTTAAGATGGTTCCATGCACCTCGATGCCCATTACATTGCCGTCTGGACAGATTTCTGACGATACACTCATCTCCCCACGAGTCGAATCTTTTCCAAAATGGTTCTGATAATTCAACGTCCAATACGAAACCAACGTTCCGACAACGAGGAAGTAAAAAAGTACTTTCAACGATCTCATTGTGCTTTCAAATGCTGGGGACATAGTATTATGTTGATCGCTTCAGCCAATTATATCATCCAACTCCTATGTTGGCTAACAGTCAAATGCAAATATTGCTCAATATTAAGCTCTGTGTGTGAGTACAAATCAACGTACTTTTATTATTTAATTACCTATAAAATTCAATACGACACCCATAATTATCAAACAAATTCCCAAAAGCGTAAACGGAATTTTTATCAGGATTCGAGTTTGCTCATTTTTATCCTGAAATAATTCCCTGAATCTACCATAGCCGGGGAAGATAGTAAATAAATAGTATATCTTACCCAATGCTGAAATAATGATGGGGAACTGCATTAATGCTATTATGACAAAACCAAATATAATCAGACGTATTGCTGTACTCATAGACTAAGCTATTATTCACTACTCTGGGTCTTTTCTAATCCAACCGCCAAGAAAACCGAATCCTGTCTTAAGAACTGACCAATATTCTGCTTGTAGTACCTGGCGTTCGCATACGTCAAACTGGTGTCCCTGTCATACATGTGCCCTGTAAACTTCCTCTGTTCGTCGAAGGAGCCTGATTTCCAGTCAATCCTCATTGATCCGTAGGGGTAGTAGTCCAATAATTGTACCATGCCTCCGGTGCTATTCGTAGCGACGTTAGAACCCGTCAGATGATCCGTGTGGATGTATTGGAGGGTTGAGCCTTCCACTGTGGCAACCAGCTGGCTTCCTGCGTAGATATGCTTACTATTCTTCGTCCCATCGCTATTATACAGCTTATTCGCATACCGCGTCGTCACGCTTCCTGAAACCAGTTTCGTCCTCTGGCCTGTATGGTCGTACTGATAGGTGACGGTGGAACCTGTTTTCTGGGATTGGGTCAGCTGGTTGGCGTAGTTCCATGAGTGAGTCCAGGTGGAATCAGAGGTCAGGTTGCCGTTGTTATCATACGCGTAGGTCACGCCGTTGACCGACGTTGCCGCATGGGGGTTCGCGTAATTGGTGCCTTGGTAGAGGTAAGCCCCGACATCTGACTTGTTAGAGATGTTGCCGATGGCGTCGTAGGAATACGTTTGCGTGAAGTTTCCTGGACTGGTGGATGTGGCGTTGGTGGCGATAGCGGAGGTAAGGCGATGCAGATCATCATAGGCATGGGTGATGGTATCCGCGTCTGGCTCTGCATTTGGCGCGATTGCGGGGGCTATTTCGTCGAATAAATCTTATTAAGGTATTTGCCCCCTTATCTATACTCAACTTCACTCAATCAATCATAATGCCTATATTATGCAATTGTTTCTTTGGGTCCCAATTTTCTGGTTCATTGTCTATCTTATCTCTCCATGGCATTCCCTCCTCTATCCACTTTTTACGCAATTCCAAATGCCGTTTCTCGCGCTCTTGCGCAGTCTTACCGAAATCATGATATCCATATTGTATATGACAACATGGGCAAATATTATCGGACTGACTGTCTCCCTTCCATGCAGGCTCATGATAAACCGAATATATATCGTACCCGCATACCGGGCAATAAGAATCGTTAGTCATATCTCATTCCTTAATAACGTTATCAACTTTATTCCAATCAACCAACTCGCCTTGTTGGTTATTCCAATAATCCAGATTTGTTCCTTGTCCATGAACGGCAGGGTCTGGTTTGAAGAACGTCCTGATAGTGCCGTCCGGATTGTAGGAACCGAGCGTGTTCGCTGCTTCGTCATAGACTCTGACAATGCCATCTTTATCAATCTTAGTCGGCAACTTATCGCTCTGTGCTCTCTGAAGAAAGTCGCGAGCCAAATCTGTATATTCGTCAGCGCTCCGAGCGCCGAATTCGCTAGCATGGTCCAAGTAATGTTCTTTATATTTTGTAGGGCTGGCCCACGCCTTAGCTCCTTTCAACCCTTTCGACGCATCCGCCACATTATCGAAGTGGCCCGCAACGAGTCTCGCTGCCTTACCGTATCCGCCTCCAACGGATAGAAGCCCAATGCCTACGCCTGCAAGAGTAATACTCTTCTGAATTTTGGTCGAGTTTGGATTAAGCCAAGTCTTTACGAGATCATAGACGTCCCAGACCGTAAAACCCGCTTCAACTGCAAGGTACATTAATCCTGCGATACTGAATGTAACCGGTTCAGTGCCGAACGGGTCAATATATTTCATCGGATTATTATTCGCGTATGCATAGCTGTTCAATCCTTGTGGATTGCTCAACAGTGCTGCCGACTGCGCTCCATCTCGAACACCAATAGTAAGATACACGGGATCCTGTGATAAGAACCGTCCAATCCCCTGCTTGTAATACCTCGCATTGGCATACGTTAAACTGGTATCCCTATCAAACTCATGCCCCGTGAACTTCCTCTGTTCGTCGAAGGAGCCTGACTTCCAGTCAATCCTCATTGATCCGTAGGGATAGTAGTCCAATAATTGTACCATGCCTCCACTACTGTTCGTAGCGGCGTTCGAGCCGGTGAGGTGGTCGGTATGGAGGTATTGAAGTGTCGTACCCTCGACTGTTCCTATGAGCTGGCTTCCTGCGTAGATATGCTTGGTTGCCGTGGTTTGCTTGATATTGTAGAGCTTGTTGGGATAGTGGCGGGCATAGCCGCTCACGCCGTCATAGTACTTGGTCCTTTGCCCTGTGTGGTCGTATTGGTAGGTGACGGTGGAGCCTGTTTTCTGGGACTGGGTAAGCTGGTTAGCGTAGTTCCAAGTGTGAGTCCACGTCGAATCTGACGTGAGATTGCCGTTGTTGTCATACGCGTAGGTCACGCCACCCACTGACGTTGCCGCGTGGGGATTGGCGGTTTCAGTGTCGGAATCAATTTTCGGTGCTTGTTATTGTATTATTCGGATTAAAGTATTTTTTATTCTTAAACAGTCCTATTAATAACACAATAAAGACTAAGAAATAAATGCCAAAATTTACCGCCATGCCCACCGGAGAAAAAGTAAAATCAAGCGCTTCCTGACGTACCGCAAGTCCACGCGCCTCACGACTTATAATATATGCGTCCTTTGCCAAATCGACATGAGTGAATGAAATGACAAACATGACTACCGTAAAGAATAAATAAAGAACAATACCCGCCACAGCTATTGGGAAGGCTCGTGGATATTGTTTAAATACAAAGACCGCTGCACTACCCGTAACAATCAATACCGCGAGAGCAAAGACTATATACAATACACCGAATCCAAAATTATTTAGTATATTGTAGTCGGATACCGTTTGATAGCGGAGAAGATCGAAAAGTGTGCGTACGAACAACCAAACTAATACGATTATAAGAATCGTGATAATTTTGGGCCGTTTTGACTGCGTACTGACCTGTGAATTTGTGACCGTTTGTTCCATATGATTTTTTGTAGATTACCACATCCGTTCGAATTCGGTGGATTTTATCAATTCTAAATTGGTGAGCTTAGCGCTTTCGAGCGCCTCTGCAACACGTTCTGTGACGAATCTTACACCTGTACCTTCCGCAAGGAAAATATCGCTTCCGTCCCACATTTTGAGATCGAAGTAATATCCATATCGTGCACGATATGATCCGTACTTCTCACTTGCAGGTACCTGCACCCACTCACTTTTACTATCATCAATGGGTCCACACTTACCCGTCACTACAAGCCCGCTATATCCTGACACTTCCTCTCTTTTTTTATTAAAAACTCTTGCCGGGAAAGTTGACCAGCCGGTGAACCTTCCCTTCTTCAACACTTCGACTACTCTATCGCTGATTAGGAGAATGGGAGGGTTTGCCGACATGAAGTCCTTTGGCCGTGTGCCGCCATTATGACCGAAGATCACGGGCTTTGCTGAACCTTCCTTTCCAGCAAGCAAGTCGAAGTCGTATTGTACCTTATCTTTGACTCTTTCAGGATACTCCTTAACATATTGGCTCATCGCGCCATATTCTATCCCCGCTCCTAGAAGGTAAAATTGGTCTGGAGTGTATGCCATATTATTCAATCTTAAAATCAATCCTATACTTCTCGGCTGTTTCATTCGCAAAATTATGTATCTGCTCTTGCGAAGCGTTTGGATTTTTACTGATAAACTTCTCCCACCTTGCATTATACTCGTTTGATAACTTCTGATGTGTCCCATCCGGTCCCTTCTGCCACCATGAACCGTACTTGGGATCATGGACATTAATACCGGCTCGCTCAAAGAATCCTCTAAAATTTTCCGTTTGCGGCAACATATGGTGCGCGTCGAACCCGCTCCCCGGATTCTTTCCAGTGAGTTCAATTAAGTTACCCCTGAAATGCCCTGAGGTAAAACTCTTAAAGTTCATCGCTCTGTCGACCGCTTTTGCTGCGTCACTCGCCTTATCCGCAACCCTCGTCACCCGTGCCGCTGCTCCCAACCCGGTCGCGAAAGGAATAGCGGCGCCGCCAATATCAAGCCCCAGGCTCAACATTTCTCCCTTCACGTCTCCTCCATGAGCAATCGCACCACCTAATTTGTAAAGATCGTACGCGATGAAGCCGATATCAATAAAGGTATCAAGAAACTCACCTCCCTTGTCAACATACTTGAGAGGATTGTTGGTGACGTAAGAGTAAGAATTGAGGTATTGAGGATTGGAGAGATACTCTCGCATCCTCATGTTCGTTCCTTGTTGGATTGCCTGCTCGTCCCCGATAGAGAGGAATACGGGATCCTGCGACAGGAAACGCCCTATGTTCTGCTTATAATACCTCGCATTGGCGTAGGTAAGACTGGTGTCTCTATCGAACTCATGCCCCGTGAACTTCCTCTGCTCGTCGAAAGAGCCTGATTTCCAGTCTATCCTCATGCTGCCATACGGGTAGTAGTCCAATAATTGTACCATGCCTCCACTGCTGTTCGTAGCGACGTTCGAGCCAGTGAGGTGGTCGGTATGGAGGTATTGGAGGGTTGAGCCTTCCACGGTGGCAATCAGTTGACTTCCGGCGTAGATGTGCTTGGTTGCCGTGGTTTGCTTGATATTGTAGAGCTTGTTGGGATAGTGGCGGGCATAGCCGCTCACGCCGTCATAGTACTTGGTCCTTTGCCCTGTGTGGTCGTATTGGTAGGTCACGGTGGAGCCGCCTGTGGATTGGGTAAGCTGGTTAGCGTAGTTCCAAGTGTGAGTCCACGTCGAATCTGACGTGAGATTGCCGTTGTTGTCATACGCATACACGGCAGAGCCGACTTTTGTCACTGCATGAGGGTTGGCGTAATTGGTGCCTTCATAGAGATACGTGCCTTGGTCAGATGCCGTGAGAATATTCCCAATCGCGCTGTAGGTGTACGTTCTTCCGGTGTTATCGCCATTCGCCGCGCCGGTAATTGAAGAGGTCAAAAGCCTATGCAAATCGTCGTAGGTATAGGTGATGGTCTTGCCTGCGTTGGTGCTGGACGCTTCTACGATCTGAGTGATATTCCCCACCTGGTCGTATGACCATTCTTGAGGTATCACATTTTTACGATCGTTAGCTTTTGATACCTCTGCATCATCACTTGCAATCCACCCCCTATCAATAACGATCGCTATATATTGGAAGTGGATATGAACGAGTATTGAACGCCATAATGCTCTCACCGGATGCTTTTAGAGATTTTCAAGGTGCTTTGCGGTTACTATGCCCACCTCTGGAGGGTCTACTGGACTTCCCCTACCCCTGCGGCATCATTGTCCTGTAATGAAGTATATCACGGAGGAAATCGAACGAAAAAATCCATGGAAGCCGTCTTTCTGATACGGTGATAAAGGGGATGTTTGATCGAAATTCTCTCTCCTTGAATAGGGGGAAAGGTGCCCGCGTCACGAAATATCGGAGTGCGATCAGCAGCGGCTTCGCTTCAATGTGAGCAACAAATTGAGTATGCCCGCCCAAGGCTAGACTCCACCGACGTACATCCCCTACCCATGGGAGCAAAATCGTCTATTCATTGAAGAACTAAGTGTTAAGAAGAGAGGAGAAAATAACATACGTATCCTCTTTATCTTATACTACAAATAGGATAGGGAAATCATTCAAATATTACTTAGGTATTAACACTTCTATATCCAGAAGCTGATATAAATAATATTTAGTTTTTTCTATTACCTTATTGGTTAAACCATAAATTTGTTGATAATTATATTTGGCATTTTCTGACCACCAATTTTTTCCTTCTTCAATTGATTCTGTTAAATTTTTCTTCACCTCAACTACCCCTTTTTCTGTTAACCTACTGAATAATTCTTCCTGATTAAGTATTGTTTCGGCCATATACGCTTTTGAAATATAGGGGTCAACGAATCTATAATTTCCATGACGAAGATCTCCCCTTAATTTTGAACTACCAAAAACTCGTGATATATCTTTCACCCATTGCTTCAATGCTTCGTCGACTTCTTTTTTATTTATAGCAACTTTTTTAATATCGTTTTTCATTTCAGTTATATAACGTACTATTTTATTTTTTACCGTCTCCATATCTTCTAGATAAGCGTATATATGATGTTCTAAAGCTTCATGGTTTGAAACTTTTTCATTACTTGTATAAAATTCGTTAAAATAAAGCGGGTATTTGCTTATTTTTTTTACAAACCAATCAATTGCTGTCAGTAATTTCCAATATTTTTCTACGATATCCCTATTAAAACTTGATCCTTTTTTCGTATCGTCTGCTAAAGAAGGAGAAAAATACTCTGGATTAAGATAAATCAACAAATTGGATAATAGATTTTCTATTTCATTTTGTCTACTAGGAGTACTCATACTTGCTTCTTCAATTCTACATCTCCAGTCGAGAAAACAGTACTTTGTTGATAGCCGACTGAAAGAGTGGGGTGCAGGCGGCCGGAACGCTGAAGTCTTCAAGACTCGGATGAAAGAGCTACAGACTCCGCAAGCTCGAGCATCCCAAACCTCGCAACAGCTTCTTCCTGCATAACATACTCAACAACAATTATGCGACTCAGCTCCGCAGAGTTATTTTATTTCTCCTCATGTAAATAAATTGGAGAGGGTTCTTGAAACCGCTATTCGCTCTTACCCACTAAGCAGGACCATTCAAGACATACCGGCCATTGTGCCAGGTCACCAATAAAACGTATAAGTAATTTCTTTATACGTTTGCATTCTTTTTTTCAACAACCAACCACAAACCAAAAAATAGAGTGACTATGGATATAAGCAACATTGTTGTGTACAACACTAGACTAAAATCGTGGGGAAATCCACCGTAAAGAAAACCTAAGATAGGTGTAAAGAATTTCCAAATAGCAAGAATGCTTGCAATGATTAAAAATATCCCAGTAATATTATTTATTGCTTTCTTTTCTTTGGTGTCCATATTATTTAAGTTTATTTCTTTATTAATTCAACACATACCACCCGTAAGTTTGTAGGTAAGTCAAAATAATAATCCACAAAATTAGAATTACTGTATTACTCACAAATAGGGTTTTGTTTTGTATTCGTTTCCTAGAGTGAAAGAAGATTAGAAACACCATTACAATAAATATGAAATATAAGTATTCTCCCAACCCTCCTTCAAACAAGGAACGAGAATCTCTGTAAATGTAGATACTGCCTACTGAAAATAGCGCGTACACTGCTATATAAGCCATTACGAAACGTTTAATATTAGACATAATGAATGTGGTAATTTATCAATCAAAGAAATAATTAAACCATTTATTATCGTTTGTAGCATTGCCTACCACTTGATAACTACCATTCTTATCATACACAACTTCGCCATATCCGGATCTTCCGTAATTCCAAATAGACCGGCCTTGACTCCAAAGGTGTGACGATCTGGGTGTACGGGAATCATCTCGTGAGTAACTCACTGAACCATCCCATGCATGTACTGTAGTTTGGTTCTTGATAGCAAAGAACCTACCTATATTCATTGAAGCGCCTAGATCACCGGAGTGACAAATTAAAAGGTTGATCTCGTTCGAGTCTTTCTTATCCAAATTACCTAAATAATAAGCATCTTTACCAGATGGAGTCTTACCATCAATGTATGTTGTTAAGTACTGGTCATGTGATGCATCAATAGCTATTATGTTCGATGCGTCCGAACCACCGCTATGAAACAGCAGAGAAACTCCCTCAATAGTTGTCCCATCACTGCCCATACCATTCCATGCATCAGCAAATCCTTGTTCTGTTGAAATAGGCATCATATGAACAGGTGTTTTGTATGTACTTGAAAAAGAGTCACCCTGTGCTTGTGCTTGTTCAGAAAACGATTTTTCATCATAAAATACATAACTATCCAAACCTACGGGATCAATATACTTCAACGGATTGTTAATTACATAACTATAACTATTCCACTTCTGGGGATTTATCAAGAAATCGGGATTTACCGCTAGCACGAACGGCTCTATTGAATAAAATCTACCTATAGCTCCATCGTAGTACCTTGCGCCCATGTAGGACAATTCGGTATCTCTGTCATACATGTGCCCGGTGAATTTCCTCTGCTCGTCGAAGGAGCCTGACTTCCAGTCTATCCTCATACTCCCATACGGGTAGTAGTCCAATAATTGTACCATGCCTCCACTGCTGTTCGTAGCGGCGTTCGAGCCTGTCAGATGATCCGTGTGTACATACTGCAGTGCTGTGCCCTCGACTGTTCCTATAAGCTGGCTTCCCGCGTAGATATGCTTGGTAGCCGTGGTTTGCTTGATATTGTAGAGCTTGTTGGGATAGTGGCGGGCGTAGCCGCTGGCGCCGTCATTGTACTTGGTCCTTTGCCCTGTGTGGTCG
The DNA here is from genome assembly GCA_041645165.1 of Patescibacteria group bacterium. NCBI lineage: Bacteria > Patescibacteria group bacterium. The sequence continues at coordinate 73,944 of JBAZQN010000007.1, forward strand.
TATTGGTAGGTGACAGTGGAGCCAGTCTTCTGGGATTTGGTGAGTTTGTTGTTGTAGTCCCAGGTATGAGCCCAGACACTATCACCGGTCAAGTTACCATTGTTATCGTACGCATACACCGCAGTACCAACCTTTGTAGTCGCGTGAGGATTCGCGTAATTGGTGCCTTCGTAGAGATAGGTGCCTTGGTCGGAAGCTGTGAGAATATTCCCAATAGCGCTGTACGTGTACGTTCTGCCGGTGTTATCGCCGTTCGCCGCGCCAGTGACTGTGGCCGTTAGGAGCCGGTGGAGATCGTCGTAGGTGTAGGTGGTGGTTTTGGCAGTGTCAGTGCCGGAGGCGTCTGTGATCTGGGTGATATTCCCTACCGCGTCATAGATATAGGAAATATCTTGGAGATTGGTGGGGCTGGGAGGAGCAGCTTGGGTGTAAGTGACCTCGAGGATGGGATCGTAGGACGTGCCGGAGTAGTTGACTGTTCTAATATTAAGCTCATTATATTTGCCGGTGGTGCTGCTATAGAATTGGCTGTCAATGACATCATGCCCCTCGCATAAACCTAATCTTGTCGCGCCAGTCTTGGAAATCCAGGAAAGGCCGGTGGTGTTGAGATTAAACGTGAGGAACTGGCCAGTGGCAATTGACGTGATATCTTTGCGCTCTGCACTATTAATGCCTTCGGTGGGCGTGTGGATGCTACCGCACTGGTCATAGTCGCCAGTGGAGAGGCTGGTCGTGGTTGCCTGCGAGGTTTGCACCACCGTGATCCAGTCGTCGCCGTCATTGTCATTATTCTTCTTGGAGGCTACATAGACCTTGAGTTTGGCGGAGGTTATGGTGGCGTCATTTGGCAAATCCTCGGTATTGAAAGGAAGGAATGCGCGGTCAATCTGGTAGCTTGAGGTGGAATACCTGCCTGTCCGTACGTAAAGGGAAGAGCTGGAATAATTGGCTAAACTGCCGCTCGTGGCATGATGAGCAGTATCCCAGGAACTCCTGTAATAGACATATCCATCGCCTGTGACTGGATAGAATGGCACAGTGACGGGCGTGCCGCCGCCTCCGCCGCCCCCGGGGCCGCTTGTCTGCTTGCGCGTTAAACGATAGAGCGCGTTCTGGTTATAGGTATTGGTGGTGGCGGTATTGTTGGCGTTTGCCTGGTACGTGATCTGGCCTAAAGGCGAATAATCAAAGTCGGTAACGACGTTGGTGAAAACGCCTCCTGATTCTTTCTTCTGCACGGTTTCGGTGAGTGCGCCCGCATTGTACGTATATTGCACTTCGCTGTTGTCAGGGTACTTGATATTGACCGTATTCCGAGGCCTCTTCCAACCATATTATGCACTTATCAGAATTAATGACTACAACTCTCCACTCTTGCCCCTTTTATGTCCTCATCTACATGTATAAATGTGATACTATGAAGCATATCCTCTGCTGCTAATTGCTGCTCGCTTGTAAGAAAAGAGGGCTGATAAAACAGGTAGAATGATCGATTCCCAAATGGAATACTGTATTGATCCATAATATCCCCTTCATCAGTTATCAGCCTATAATAAGCGGCCTCATAACCATTGAGGGTAGACTTTTCGTATTTAGGGCCTGGCTCTACCAATGAATTATCTATAATAGATTCTAGTGTTTCATAATAACGTGAATCTATGCCCAAAATATATTCTTCATCAGCGGGTTTGCTTACAACCAATGCGCCTCTTCTTTTTATACGAACATCTCCACCTTGCGAAACATTTATAAATTCATCAGGGTATTTTACTTCTACACTAACGGTACCAGTATATAGTCTTAGGCAATTAAATGTTTTATCTTTTAGGGTAAAGGGGATTTTACTCTGTTCGCCTTTTTGATATACATAGAAACCTACTCCTAAGGTGACAAAAAGAATCAATAACGAAATAAATACTGATTTTTTATTTAACATAAATCCATGTTATCCCGTTAAGAATTCCCTTCAATAGGTGGCTTTGTTGCTGGTGTATAAGGAGTACTGGTATAGCTAGTCTCAGGACCATTCAATCTACTTTGATTCTCATATCGAGCCCAGCCTTGTATATCGTAACCCTGTATTCGACTCTCTACGGTATATATAGCTCGTCCTTGATCATCATAGGTACGGGTTAGAGATTGATAGAATATACCTTGATCCCGATTAGCATTTTGTTCTATAGTATACACCCAACCAGTTCCAGAGTCAGGATCATAAGTGACTTCTGCTATTACCCCCACATGACCATAACTACCTCCAGACCAGGAAAGGATATCATTTTCCTGTGGCATTGCGGTACTACCATTGCCATATACTATGTATGAACCAGGATTATCGGGATTATTGCTCTGGAAGGCTCTGTTGATATTAGACTGGTTACCATACGCATAACCGTGTCCTGTGCCAGCTAAATTGATGTTATATTCTGATCGTACAAAATTCTTAGTAAAATCAACACATTGATATTGGTGTTGACCTGTTCCTGTCAGTCGCCCTCCGCTGTATACGTTTACTCCTCGATAATTACCAAGTATTTCTCCGGTTATATACGAACTTCCACTCGACAGATATGGTTGGTATTCAGATACTTTTTTACCTGTAGTATCGATAAATCTCAATGGATTATTCCGTGCATATGAATAGGCGTTTGCTTGTTGGGGATCAGTCAAATATACGCTGGGTGAATGCGTATATATAGAATCCTGGCTCAAGAACCTTCCCACGTTCTGCTTGTAGTACCGGGCGTTGGCGTAAGTTAAACTGGTGTCCCTGTCATACATGTGTCCCGTGAACTTCCTCTGCTCATCAAACGTTCCTGATTTCCAATCTATCCTCATGCTCCCGTACGGGTAGTAGTCCAATAATTGTACCATGCCTCCGGTGCTGTTCGTAGCGGCGTTCGAGCCTGTTAAGTGGTCGGTGTGGATATATTGGAGGGTTGAGCCTTCCATGGTGGCAACCAGCTGGCTTCCTGCGTAGATATGCTTGGTTGCCGTGGTTTGCTTGATATTGTAGAGCTTGTTGGGATAGTGGCGGGCGTAGCCGCTGGCGCCGTCATAGTACTTGGTCCTTTGCCCTGTATGGTCGTATTGGTAGGTGACGGTGGAGCCAGTCTTCTGGGATTGGGTCAGCTGGTTGGCGTAGTTCCATGAGTGAGTCCAGGTGGAATCAGAGGTGAGGTTGCCATTGTTGTCGTACGCATACGTCACGCCATTAACCGACGTTGCCGCGTGGGGATTGGCGTAGTTCGTGCCTTGGTAGAGGTAATTTCCAATGTCTGATTTATTGGTGATATCCCCTATCGCATCGTAAGCATATGTCTGGGTGAAATTCCCCGGACTGGTGGATGTGGCATTGGTGGCGATAGCGGAGGTAAGGCGATGCAGGTCATCATAGCCGTAGACCATTGTTTTAGCCGTATCGGTGAGGGAGTTATCTACGGTTTGCGTGATATTGCCGACGGAGTCGTAGGTGT